>NZ_JBMIQH010000018.1:0-180668 GCF_056155635.1 Paraburkholderia sp. BR10141
AAAAACACGACATCTGTAAATAGCCAGAACACGACATTAGGACGTAGCCCCCACATATAAAACTGCGATAATTTATCTTATGTTAAATAAGAAAAATCCACGGGCGGCGCCACCTGCCAAGCTTGCGCCGCTCTGTCATTGAGCTTCCTCGAACGAAGGCCGCACGGCAGCCGGCTCCAGTTCGATTCGCTTCGCACCGGGTTTCACATGCAACGCGAATGTCGATGCGACGAACGACGGCGCCAGATTCCAGTGGTACGTCACTTCATGACGCGGCCTCGAAGGCTGGGTCGTGTCGGTCACGACCAGATGGCACGGCAGCGGTCGCCGTCCCTGCTCGATCCACATTTCCCAGTCGGCGCCACGCTGCTGAAACGCGTAATGCGTGCACCGGCGCGCATCGACCATTTCGACGCCGAGCACCTGCGCCGCCGTGATCGCCGCGTTGTCGTCCTTGCCGTTGCCCCAATAGAAAAGCTCCGCGAGCGGCGCCTCGATACGCCAGGTATTCGCGAGTTCACGTACGAGGCCATCGAGCGTCGGTGGCGCGTCATTGCGCGTGTAAAAGCCCTTCTTTTCGTTGAAGGTCATGAACTCGCGTCCGTCATAGACCAGCCCGCGCAAGTTGCCGTTGGCCGTGATTTCGGCGCGCAGCCGGTCGGGCCGCTTGACCTCGAGCACCGTATGGCGCAGCAACGCGGCGTTCTGGCCGTTGTCGAGCACGACGTCGGTCGACGTGTCCGCGTTGACCTCGAACTTGCGCAACGTGCGCAGATAAGCGCCCATGGCATTGAGCGCGTCGAGCGCCTGCGCATCGACGGCTGCCTGCGGCGTGTTCGCGGCGGCGGTTCCCTCGCCGTTATCGAGATCGGTGAGCGGCGATGGAACATTCGATTGCGCCTGCGTGTAGCCCCCGCTCTCCGGATGCGCACAGCCGGAGAGCGCAATAGCGGCGCAGAGCGACAAGGCGAACTCGGCAGGAACCCCGGAAAAGACTTTCTTCTTCAAGACGTCTCCTGACTGAGCATCCGCATAAAACGACGGGCTTGGAGCACACGGCATGCCCAGTGGACCGCTGTGAGGCACACGTCGCCTCTCCCTGCATGCACGACTCAGTAAAAGTCCTGGTCGGTTGGCCCACCGCCTCGCAGTATCATCGACCCATATTTTTAGAACGACGTTCTGTCAAACAGAACGGACAGACACGCAAACGAAGCGTTCAGGAGATTCCGATGTCCAGCTTGCCAATCGGAGCGACACGCGCGTCGCTCCGGGACCATGCCGCCGCGCCCGTCAGTGCGGCCGAGATCAACGCGCGCATTGACCGCCTGCCGGCCACGCGCGCCATCTGGACGCTCGTGCTCCTGCTTTCGCTGGGCGGCTGGTTCGAGTTCTACGATCTGTTCTTCACGGCCTATGTCGGGCCGGGCCTCGTGAAAAGCGGTCTCTACTCGACCACCACGGCTTCGTTCTTCGGCTTCTCGGGTCTCGGCGCCTTCGTCGCGGCGTCGTTCGCGGGGCTCTTCATCGGCACGTTCTGCTTGACAGGTCTCGCCGACCGCTATGGCCGCCGCACGCTGTTCACCGCATCGTTGCTCTGGTATTCGGTGGCGACATGCATCATGGCGCTGCAGACGGGCGCGCCCGGCATCAACCTGTGGCGCCTCATCGCGGGCATTGGCGTGGGCGTCGAACTCGTCACCATCGACACCTACGTGAGCGAACTCGTGCCCAAGCACATGCGCGGCCGCGCGTTCGCGTTCGTGCATCTGGTGCAGTACACGGCAGTGCCGGCCGTTGCGTTGCTTGCGTGGTGGTTCGTGCCGCGCGCGCCGCTCGGCTTCGACGGCTGGCGCTGGGTCGTGATGTTCGGCGCGTTCGGCGCGCTCATCGCCTGGGCGATCCGCCGTCGCGTGCCCGAGAGCGCGCGCTGGCTCGCGCAGCGCGGCCGCACCGAGGAAGCTGCACGCATTCTCGCGAGGCTCGAAGCGAAGATCGAGGCGCAGCACGGTCGCTCGCTGCCTGCGCCTGTCGTGGAACCTGCCAGCGCGCAAACACTTGCCAAGGCGCGTTTCGCCGAGATCTGGCAGCCGCCTTACCGCCGCCGCACGATCACGCTGCTCGTCTTCAATCTGTTTCAGGCCATCGGCTTCTACGGCTTCGCCTCGTGGGTGCCGACGCTGCTCGTTTCCAAGGGCGTCACGGTCACGCACAGCCTGCTCTACTCGTTCGTGATCGCGGCGTCGAATCCGTTCGGGCCGCTGCTCGGCATGGCGATTGCCGACCGCATCGAGCGCAAGACGCTCGTCGTACTCTCCGCGCTCGCCATCGCCGTCTGCGGCACGCTGTTCGCCATGCAAACCTCGGCCGGCATGCTCATGTTCCTCGGTGTGCTCATTACGCTGGGCGGTACCCTCCTCTCGGTCGGCTACCACGCGTACCAGGTCGAGCTCTTCCCCACGCGCATGCGCGCCACCGCTGTTGGCTTTGTCTATTCGATGTCGCGTCTTTCCGCGATGTTCTCGGGCTTCATGATCGCGTTCGCGTTGCGCCACTTCGGGGTGCCAGGCGTTTTCGCGCTGATTACCGGCGCGATGATCGTGGTGATGGCGGCCATTGGCATCTTCGGGCCGCGCACGAAGAATCGCGCGCTCGACGACATCTCCCACTAATTTTTTCAATACGAGGCGGTAACCATGCTCCCGTTAGCCGGCGTGCGCGTCCTGGATCTGTCGAATGTGCTCGCGGGTCCCTTCTGCGCCTATCAACTCGCGCTCTTCGGCGCCGAAGTCACCAAGGTCGAGCATCCTGAAGGCGGCGACCTGGCGCGCCGCCTCGGGGCCGACAAGGACGCCGCGGCGCGCAATATGGGCGCGTCGTTCGTGGCCGTGAATGCGGGCAAGCGCTCGATCACGCTGAACCTGAAAGACCCGCGCGGCAAGGCCATTTTGCTCGATCTGGTACGCCACGCCGACGTGCTCGTCGAAAACTTCCGGCCCGGCGTGATGGACCGCCTCGAACTCGGCTACGATCAGTTATCCAAAGTGAATCCGGCGCTGGTCTACTGTGCGATTTCCGGTTTCGGCGATGAAGGCGAGCTGTCGCGCCGCCCGGCCTACGACCAGATCATTCAGGGCATGTCCGGCGTGATGAGCGTGACGGGCGACGCGCACAGCGCGCCGCTGCGCGTAGGCTATCCCGTCTCCGATACCGTGGGCGGCCTCACCGCCGCATTCGGCATTTG
Source organism: Paraburkholderia sp. BR10141 (assembly GCF_056155635.1). Lineage (NCBI taxonomy): Bacteria > Pseudomonadati > Pseudomonadota > Betaproteobacteria > Burkholderiales > Burkholderiaceae > Paraburkholderia > Paraburkholderia sp. BR10141. Next base: position 3,245 of record NZ_JBMIQH010000018.1, read on the forward strand.
CGCGGCGCTCGTCGACGCGCGAACGAGCGGCCGCGGGCGGCGCCTCGACGTTTCGATGCTCGAAGCCACGCTCGCGAGCATGGGCTGGGTCGTGTCGAACTACCTGAACGCCGGCGTCGAGCCCGCGCCGATGGGCAACGAGAATTTCACGGCCGCGCCGTCGGGCACCTTCCGCACGGGCGCGGGGCTGCTCAATATTGCGGCAAACGAAACGCGCCAGTTCGAAAGCCTGTGCGAGGTGATCGGCCGCCCGGACCTGCCGCGCGACGCGCGCTTCTCCGCGCGCCATTCGCGCAAGCAGCATCGCGAAGCGCTCAAGGCCGAGATCGAAACCGCGCTCGCCCCAGACAGCGCGGCCAACTGGGAAACGCGCCTGCTCGAGCGCGGCGTGCCCGTGGGCCGCGTGCTCTCGGTGCCCGAAATCCTCGCGCATCCGCATCTGGCCGAACGGCGCTTCATACGCGAGTTCGAACCGGCACAGGGCGAAGCCGCGCAACGCGTGACGCGCGCGGGCCTGCGGCTCGCCGATGCCGACGCCGCGCCCGCCACGCCCGCGCCGGTTCTTGGCGCCCACACGCGCGAAACGCTCGCACAACTCGGTTACGAAGCCGCCCAAATCGAAGCTCTCCACGATGACGGAGTGATCTGACCATGCCGACGACGAACACAGCCACGCCCGATCTCGCCGCCCTTTGCGCCGACTACTGGAGCACCTCGATCATCGACATCCATCCGGGCTCCATCAAGGTGCGCGGCTATCCGATCCAGGAGCTGATCGGCAGCGTGAGTTTCCCGCAGATGATCTGGCTGATGCTGCGCGGCGAACTGCCCGGCGACGAAGAGGCCACGCTGCTCGAAGCAGCGCTCGTAGCCTCGGTCGATCACGGACCACACGCGCCTTCGATCGCGATCTCGCGCATGGCCACGAGCTGCGGCTTGCCGATCAACGGCGCAATGGCCTCGGCGCTCAACGCACTCGACGACGTGCACGGCGGCGCCGGCCAGCAGGCGGTCGAACTCTATGCCGACATCGCCGCGCGCATCGTGGCAGGCGCCCCATTCGACGCGGCGGTCGAAGCCGGCGTCGACGAGTTCATCTCCGCTCACGGCAAGTATCTCCCGGGCTTCGGCCATCGCTTCCATCCGGTCGATCCGCGCGCCGGACGGCTGCTCGCGCTCGTCGACGCACGTGTGGCGTCGGGCACCATCAAGGGCCGCTACGCCGCGATTGCGCGCGGCATCGAAGCACTGCTGAAAAAGCGCAAGGACCGCCCCGTGCCGATGAACATCGACGGCGTAACGGCCGTTATCTACGCCGAACTGGGCTTTGCGCCCGAACTGGCGCGCGGCGTGTTTTGCCTCTCGCGCGCGGTGGGCATCCTCGCGCATGCGTGGGAGCAGCGCGGGCGCGGCGAGCGTAACAAGGGGCCCATGCCGCGTCAGATTCCGTATGCCTATACTGGTGCGCCGGAGCGGCATCTAGAGCAGTCCTGATCAACGCCCCGTGAAAGCGACCGTGTGCAAACGGTGCTTTGCGCCTGCAATGTATGCGCTAGCCGCGCGTGGCTTCAGGCGTCCTGACGTGCGTGCGCGGCGTGCGCACGTTGGGCGGCGCGCAGCGCGCGCGAGTCGCCGCCGAGCGCGTCGGTAGCGCGTATCGCGCACTCGAACAGCGCGTCGAGATGACGCTCGACGAACGCCGCGTCGATACGCGAACTCGGCCCGGCGAGCGTGAGCACGCCACGCAAGGTGTCGTGAACGCCGAACACGGGCATGGACACGCCGGCGGTTTCGCGGTCGCGCTCACCGATCGAGATGCAGTAGAAGTCGTGGCGAATGGTCTCGAACGGCTCGCCCGGTTCGCCGCCGAATGCCAGCAGCGCGCGGCCGCCAGATCCGCTTTCGAGCGGCAGCACGTCGCCCTCTCGCACATGGTGACGCACCACATGATGCGAATCGACGCGATGCAGGCACACGCGCACCGCGTTGTCACGCACGTAGAACGAAACGCTCTCGCCGCTCGCCGCGGCCAGTTCACGCATGAGCGGCAGCAGAATGTCTCCCATGTTGAGACCGCGCTGATAGAGCGCGCCCAGCGCGAACGTGGCGGGGCCGAGCTGGTAGCGGCCGTCGTCGAGGCGCAGCAGCAGGCGATGCTGAATCAGCGCACCGGCCAGCCGCAGCAACGTGCTTTTATAGAGGCCCGTGCGCGCTGCGAGTTCGGCGAGCGTGAGCGCGCTGTCTCCGGGGCGAAACGCAAACAGGATGGCACACGCGCGGTCGATGACAGCGACGCCTTCTTCTTTCTTGACCGTACCAGCCGGGTCTTGCGCGGGCATGAATGGAAAACGTGGGGATTGGGAATGCGTTCGATTTTACGCGACTTGCCGTCTCCCGGGTGCGCCCCCCTCACCTTCGACTCCAGCGCTGCTGCTCGTTGCACGGGACGCGCGCGTTACTTTGCCCGCGCCACCGAATCGCGCAGCGTCACGCTTACGGGAAACGTGCGCTCGATCGGCCACTGCGTGCCGTAGCACTGGTTGATGAGCCAGCGCACCGCATTGCGCGTGAGCTCCGCTGTGGGAATGTGCACCGAGGTCAGCGCAGGCGCCATGTAGGCCGCCGAATAATCGTCGTCGTAGCCGATCACCGAAACGTCGTGGGGCACGCGCAACCCTGCCTGCTGCAGACGCGCGAGCGCACTCATGGCCATCGTGTCGTTCGCGCAGAAAAGCCCGGTGAAGCGATGTTTGCGTTCGAGGAGCGTCCCGGCCGCCACATAGCCACCCTCGGGCGAGAAGTCCGAGACGATATGCGGCACGGTCCTGCGCTCGATGCCGTGACGCGCCAGCTCGGCGAAAAAACCATGCAGACGCGCCGCATTGTCCGAGGACGTGGACGGGCCGCCGATCACCGCAAGCTCGCGATGGCCGTGCTCGATGAGCGTGCGGGCTGCCATCTCGCCGCCGTGAAAGTGATCGGCGCAAAACGATGCTTCGGGTAACTGATCGAATGAGCGGTTCAGGAAGGCCATGCGCGGGTGCATGGCGTGCAGCATCTGCAGGTCGTCGTCGTACAGATCGTGGCTGATGACCACGACGCCGTCGCAATCGCGGCCGATGAGGAAGCGCACGGCCTCGATGGCCTGCTCGCGCGGCGAGGCTTCACCGCAACCGGTTGCCACGACCACATGACGCCGCACGGCGCGCAGCTGCGTGTCGGTTTCCTTCAGGATAGTGCCGTAGTACGAGCCGAAAAACGTCGGTACGAAGATACCGATGATGCCGAGCGACTTCGTGGCCATCGCCCGCCCGATGGACGAAGGCCGGAAATTGAGCTGTTCGATCGCAGCCTGCACGCGCGCGGCTGCTTCTGCCGATACCGGGCCGTTGCCCGATATCGCCCGCGAAGCTGTCGAAAGGCCCACGCCGGCCAACGCCGCCACGTCTTTCAGGGTCGCCACGTTCCTGGCCTCTCTGTCTTTATCGGTTGTGTGCATCAAATGCGTGCGCCGGTTTCTTCGTCGAATAGCGAAACATGCGCACCGTCGATGGAGAACGGCACCGCCGCCCCACTCGCCAGCGGCGTCTTGTCCTGATCGATCGACGCGATCTGCCCCCCCTGATGCTCGATCCACAGGACACGATGATTGCCCATGGGCTCCACGAGCGTCAAGTGGCCTTCCCACGACGCCTCGTGCGGGCGCACTGCACCGCCTGCACGCACGTCTTCCGGGCGCACGCCGAGCACGCAGGGGCGTGTCGGATCCGGCGTGCCCTTGAACGCGTAAGCCGACACATCCACGTCGAGGCCTGACCCGCGAAAGCGCAGCCGGCCTTCGTCGGCTTCGAGCCTGCCACGCAGCAGGTTCATCGGCGGCGCGCCGAGGAAGGTCGCGACGAACAGGTTCTCTGGGCGCGCGTAGACTTCGGCCGGTGTGCCGAACTGCTGGATCGCCCCGCCCTTCATCACCGCCATGCGCGTGGCGAGCGTCATCGCCTCGACCTGGTCGTGCGTCACGTAGATCATCGTCGCGCCGAGTTGCTGATGCAACTGCTTGAGTTCGCGGCGCAATTCGGTGCGCAGCTTGGCGTCGAGATTCGAGAGCGGCTCGTCGAACAGGAACACGTCCGCCTCGCGTACGAGTGCGCGCCCGATCGCCACACGCTGGCGCTGGCCGCCCGAGAGCTGCGCGGGTTTGCGCGAAAGCAGTGGCCCGAGCTGCAGCATGTCGGCGGCGCGTTTCACGCGGCGGTCGATCTCCGCCTTCGGCGTGCCATTGATACGCAGTGCGAACGAGAGATTGCGCTCCACGTTCATGGTCGGATAGAGCGCGTACGACTGGAACACGAGCGCCACGCCCCGATCCTTCGGGTCGGCCCACGTCATGTCCTCGCCGCCGATCTCGATGCTGCCGTCGGTCACGTCGACGAGGCCCGCGATGCTGTGCAGCAAGGTGGATTTGCCACAGCCCGAAGGCCCGAGCAACACGACGAACTCGCCTGCGCGCACATCGAGATCGAGTTCGTCGATCACCGTGTTCGCGCCGAGGTCGATGCGCAGGTTGCGTACGGAAACGTTCGTGAGATTGCCCATGCCCTGCTCCTAGCCTTTCACCGCGCCCGAGGCGATGCCGCGCACGAACCAGCGCCCCGAAATGAAGTAGATCGCGAGCGGCACGGCCGACGTGAGGATCGTCGCGGCCATGTTGACGTTATAGATACGCTCGCCGGTCGTCGTGTTGATGATGTTGTTCAGCTGCACCGTCATCGGCAGGTTTCTCGTGCCCGCGAACACGAGGCCGAGAATGTAGTCGTTCCAGATGCCGGTGACCTGCATGATGATCGCCACGACAATGATCGGCACCGACATCGGCAGCATGAGCTGCATGAAGATGCGCCAGAACCCGCCGCCGTCGATGCGCGCGGCCTTGAACAGCTCCTGTGGCAACGACGCATAGTAGTTGCGGAACAGGAGCGTCATGACCGGCATGCCGAAGATCGTGTGTATCAGGACGATGCCCGGCAGCGAGCTGAACAGATGCACGAAGGCCAGCACGCGCACGAGCGGGTACACCATCACCTGCACGGGAATGAACGCGCCCGCGAGCAGAATGCCGAACAGCACGCCCGCGCCGCGCGGCCGCCAGAACGACAGCGCGTAACCGTTCACGGCGCCCACGGCAATGGAGATGACCGTGCTCGGCACGACGATGCGCACCGAATTCCAGAAGCCCACGCGAATGCCGCTGCAGTCGAGCCCCGTGCACGCGGAGGACCACGCGTCGCGCCACGGCGCGAGCGTCCACTGCACCGGCAGTGCGAGCAGATGACCGAGGCGGATCTCGGTCATCGGCTTGACCGAAGTCACCAGCATCACATAGAGCGGCAGCAGGAAGAACAGCGCCGCCGTGAACAGAAACGCATAGACGCCGAGCCGCGCGGGCGTGAAGCGGCTGCGCGGCTTGCGCCGCTTTTGCGCCGCACGCGCGGAAGCGGGCGCGGGACGCAGCGAATCGGCCAAAGGCGTGCTCATGCCCGGTCTCCTTTGAGCGCCGCGCGGCTGCGCGCGTAGAAGAATGGCGCAAGAATCGCGAGGACGGTAGCGAGCAGCACGATCGACGCTGCCGAAGCGAGCCCGATGTTCGCGCGATTGAACAGGTAATCCATGATGAATTTCGCCGGCACCTCGCTCGCGGTGCCGGGGCCGCCTTGGGTCATCGCGACCACGGCGTCGTAAAGCTTCACGACCATCACGAAGAGCAGCACGAATGCCGTGGAAAGCGAGGTCTTGAGCATCGGCACGACGATGCTCGCGTACACGCGCCAGCGCGGAATGCCGTCGAGGCGCGCGGCCTTCCATATTTCGTCGTCGATGCCGCGCAGCCCCGCGAGCATCAGCGCCATCACGAGACCCGAGGCCTGCCACACGGTGGCGATCACGAGCGTGTAGATCGCGAAGCGCTGCGTGACGATCCAGTCGAAGCGCGCGTGCTCGAATCCCATGTGCCGCAGCACGGCCTGCACGCCGAGTTCGGGGTTGAGGATCCACTGCCAGACGAGGCCCGTTGCGACGAACGACATCGCATAGGGATAGAGAAACACCGTGCGCAGCGCGCCTTCCGCCACGACGCGCTGGTCGATGAAGATCGCGAGCAGTAGCCCGATCACGAGGCACGCCGCGATGAAGCACACGCCGTAGATCACGAGATTCTGCAGCGACAGGATCCAGCGGTCGTTCTCGAAGAGCCGCACGTACTGCGTCACGCCCGCGAAGGTATTGGTGGGCAGCGAGCGCGAGAGGCTGAGCGAGACGCGCGCCGTCCACAGCATGGTGCCGAGATACGCGAACAGGACCGTCGCCGCCATCGGCGCGAGCGCGATCCAGGCGGCGAGCGAGAGCCGCCGCCGCGCGGGGCGCGCGCTGCGCACTTGCCCCGCTTGGCGTTTGGCCGGGTGCAGCTTGGCGGCGTACATGGTTGCGCTCAGCTCTGGATTGCCGTGGCAAAGGCTTTCTGCGCGTCTTCGGCCGACTGGTTCTTGTTCCAGAAGTTCGTGATGACGTCCTGCAGCGCGCCCTGGACATCAGGCGGAATCAGCATTTCCGGATTCGGCAGTTGCCGCGACTTGTCCTTCATGATCGTCATGCCCTCCTTCGCGCAGATGTCGAAGCCCGAGGTGTCCACGTCGGGGCGAATCGGAATCGAGCCCTTCTTCTGGTTGAACGCGACCTGTGCGGCAGGCGACGTCATCACCGTGGCGAGCAGTTGCTGCGCCTTGACCTGCTCGGGATTGTCGGTCTTCGGGAACACGAACACGTCGCCGGCGATCATGTACGGCGACTTCGGGAAACCGGGGAAGCATCCGAAGTCCTTGCCCGCCACCTGGTTCGCGGCCGAAAATTCGCCCTTGGCCCAGTCGCCCATGATCTGCATGCCCGCCTTGCCGGAAATCACGAGCGCCGTGGCGTCGTTCCAGTTGCGGCCAGGCGAGCCCGGATCCACGTAATTATGCAGCCGCTTGAAGGTCGTGAGCACGTTGCGGAACGCGGGCGAATTCACGGCGTTCGCGTCGCGGTCGCGGTAGACCTTCATGTAGAGATCGCGGTCCATGTCGGCGAAGATGGCGTCGAAGGTGATCTTCTCCTGCCATGCCTGACCACCCAGCGCGAGCGGAATCACCCCAGCCGACTTGAGCTTGTCGAGATCGGCGAAGAGTTCGTCGAAATTCTGCGGTTCGCCCTTGATCCCGGCCTTGGCGAACGCGGGCTTGGAATAGAAGAACCAGTCCTGCATGTGGATGTTCACGGGCGCGGCATAGTAGTGCCCTTTGACCTTGATCGCCGTGAGAATCGATTCAGGGAAGCTGGCGCTCCAGTTCTCCTTCGTTGCGACCGCATCGACATTGTTCAGGAGTCCCTGGTCGATGAGATCGTGAAACTGCCTGGACGTATTGAACTGCGCAGCGGTGGGCGGATCGCCGCCCACGATGCGGTTGATTGCCGTTGCGCGCGCCTGGTCCCCGCCGGCGATCGCGTTGTCCACCCACTTTCCACCCGCCTGATCGTAGGCAAGCGCGAACTGCTTGATCGCGGCCGACTCGCCGCCCGACGTCCACCAGTGAATCACGTTGGCCTTCAGCGGCTCCGCGGCGTGGGCCGCGAGCGCGCCGGCCAGCGCGAGAGCGGCCACGATGCCGCGCAGAACGGGTGCGTTGTGCTTCATTGCGTCTCCTGTCGATCCGGAGCTGGCGCTTCAGCTGTCGCCTGGCGTCAGTGCTTTCGGCACCGGCGTCGGGCCCATGCAGGGCTCCGGTTGCTCCGGGTTGGTCTGCAAAAGCTTTTGGGTTGGAAATTTCGTCGGCCCACGGCGCGTCGTACGGCATGCCCGAGCGTCGCATGCCCTGCCGTGGTTGTCACGCTAGTTGTTGCCCTTGCTCGGTAACCCTGTCAAGCGCCCTTGATGTGCCATCAAGCGCCGTCGAGCGCGCGCCGCTGCGCGATGAAACGCGCAATGAGTTCCGCACTGCGCTTGGGCGTGCGAACCTGCGTGTCGTAATCGACATGCACGACACCGAAGCGCCGCTCATAGCCAAACGCCCATTCGAAGTTGTCGAGCAGCGACCAGACGAAATAGCCGCGCACGTCCACGCCCGCCTTGATCGCGGCGTCCACCGCGGCGAGATGGCGCTTGAGGAACGAGATGCGTTGCGTATCGTTGACCTCGCCTTCGCTCACGCGGTCGTCCGAAGCCATGCCGTTCTCGGTGATATAGATCGGCGGCAGGTTCTCGTAGGTGCGACCGAAACCGATCAGCAGGTCGCGCAGACCGTCGGGGTGAACCTCCCACCCCATCTGCGTGCGCTCGACGTCCTTCAGCGGCACTTCGACGAAGCCGTGCGCGCCGTCGCTCTTCACGTTGGTGCGGAAATAGTAGTTGATGCCGAGGAAATCGAGCGGCGCCGAGATCGTCTTCATGTCGCCTTCGAGCACGAGCGGCTCGGTGCCCGGCCACAGCTCGAAGAGTTCTTCGGGGTACGCGCCCTTGAGCAGCGGATCGAGAATCCACGCGTTGTGCTGCACTTCGAAGCGGCGTGCGGCGCGCACATCTTCCGGCGACGAGGAATCGGGCGTGCCGCGTCCCACGTTCGCCACGATGCCCTTGGTCGAGCCCGGATCGTTCGCGCGCAGCACGCCGGTAGCGAGGCCGTGGCCGAGCAGCAGATGATGCATCGCCTGGGTGGCATAGCGGCCGTTCGCGAGGCCCGGCGCGTGATGGCCGTTGCCGTAGCCGAGGTACGCCGAGCACCACGGCTCGTTGAGCGTCATCCATGCGTCGACGAGGCCGGACAGTTCGCGGCTCATGAGGTCGGCGTAGTCGGCGAAGCGGTATGCGGTGTCGCGATTGAGCCAGCCGCCGCGATCTTCCAGATGCTGCGGCAGGTCCCAGTGGTAGAGCGTGGCGAAGGTGCGCACGCCCTTCTCCCTCAGGCGCTCCAGCAAGCGCTTGTAGAAGGCGATGCCTTTGGCATTGGGCCGGCCCGCCTCGTCCATGACGCGCGGCCACGCGATCGAAAAGCGATAGGCCTCGAAGTTAAGGCTCTCGAGCAGATCGAGATCGGACTCCCAACGGTGATAGTGGTCGCAGGCCACGGCGCCCGTGTCGCCCGCGAGCACCTTGCCCGGCGTGGCGCTGAACGTGTCCCAGATCGAGGGGATGCGCCCGTCCTCGTGAATGGCGCCTTCGATCTGATACGAAGCCGTGGCCGCGCCCAGGAGGAAGTCGCTGCGCCACAGTGCGGAGCTGGCGGGCGGAGTGAACGGATCGTCGGCAACTGCGGCGGCGGAATGCGGCAATGCGGTGTCCTGAGTCACGAAGCCTCCTGCGCGGAAGTCACCGGCGTTCTGGGTAGCCGGATCGGGTTGGAGTGGAAGCGCTTCCACAGCGCTTGAGGCGCACAATAGCAGCGGCGAATTCCGGCGGGCAATCGGGGTTTTTATGGACGTTATTATGTAGCTGCTTCACACGTTTTCCGCATACACGCTCGTCTGGCTTGTAGCATGGCTACACGGGCGTCACGCATCCGAGCGCGACTCCAGTTCGGGACGCACTGCCGCGAGCGCTTCGTGCAGGGTCGGAAAGATGTTCGCACGGCCCACCACGGCTGTGATGCCATGCCGATCCATGTCCGAAAGCAGATAGCGGTTCACGCGCCCGAAAATCACCTTCACGCCGCGCTCCGCGAGTTCCGCGCAGAGGTCGATGACGGAGCGCCCCGCGGAATAGTCGAGATCGGTGATCGCCCCCGCATCCACGACCACGCAGTGCACGGGCGACGGCGCGCGATCGATCAGCATGCGCAGTTCGTCGACGAACAAATGGTCGTTCGCATAGAACAGGTCCGCACCGAAGCGATAGACGATCAGCCCTGCCGCCGTGAGCTGGCCCGCTTGCGCGGGCTCGGGCAGCCAGTGCCCCTCGTCGTTCGGCACGAGCACCATGGTGTGCGGCCGGTAGCTATGGCGCACGTGGCGCAGTAACGACAGGCCGATCGCGATGAGGATACCGTTCTCCACGCCGATCACGACGACGGCGAGCGCCGTCGTCACCGCGAGCCGGAATTCGCCGGGACTTTCGCGGCGAATGTCGATCAGCTGGCGAATGTTCACGAGCCCCACGGCAATCGTGAAGACGATCGCGGCCAGCACGCAGTGCGGCAGATATTGCAGCAGGTGGCTGAAGAACAACAGCACCACGAGCACGACGCCCGCGAACACGAGCTGCGCGAACTGGCTGCGCGCGCCGGCCTGATCGGCCATGGCGGTCTGCGTGAGGCTGCCGTTCACGACGAACGCGCCGCTCATCGAAGCCGCCGCATTGGCCGCCGCGAGGCCGAGGAGATTGGTGTCTTCGTCGGTGCGCTCGCCGTAGCGCTCGGCAAACGCGCGGCTCGTGGCGGCGCTTTGCGCGACGATGATGACGAAGCACGACGCCGCCACCTGCAGCAGATCGATCATCTGGAACCAGCCCACCGCGGGAAAGCTCAGGCGCGGCAAGCCGCCCTGCACTGGCCCGATCACCGAAATGCCGTGGGCCGCGAAGTTCAGCATGGCGCTCGCGGCGATGCTGCCCGCCACGGCGACGAGCGGCACCGGCCAGCGCGGCCGGTACGTCTTGAAGACCAGAATCGCCGCTACGACCACCACGGCGATGGCAAGCGTCTGCCAGTGAATCGTGCCCAGTTGCGTGACGATCTGCTTGATCTGCAGGACCGTGCGGCGTGAATTGACAGTAATGCCAAGCATGTCGCCGAGCATCGCCACGCCCACTTGCACGCCCACGCCCGTGAGAAAACCTGCGAGGACGGTGCGCGAGAGAAAGTCCGCGAGAAAGCCGAGCCGAAACAGGCGTGCGATCAACAACATCACGGCCGTGAGCAAGGCGGTCATGCCCGCGAGCGCGACATACTCAGCGCTCGAAGGCGCTGCCATGGTCGTGAGACGGCTCGCGAAAATGGTGGCCGTGGCGGAATCGGCGGCAACCACGAGATGGCGCGACGCGCCAAAGAGTGCAAACGCAACGAGCGGCAGAAAGCCTGTGTACAGACCGGTGACGGCAGGCATGCCCGCGATGCGCGCATAGCCAAGCAGTTGCGGCACGTTCATCGAGGCAAGCTGCACGCCGGCGAGCGCATCACGCAATGCAGACGCACGAGACAGCGGACGCACGCCGCGAAACAGTTCAAACGCCATTACGCCATCCTTTCGAAATCCGCCTCTTCGGGCGGTGTTTTTTTTAGCTGCGGGCTCACTGGCGCAGTATGTTAGCGCGCGGGCGCGTTCCAGTACGTGTTCGATTGCAACGTCGTTGCTCGCGCATCAATGAAAGAGGCCAGCCCGCAGGCTGGCCTCATGACTGATCCGCTCAACCGCGTCACGCAGCGCGATGGCTATACCCGAATCGGCGGCGGCATATAACGGCATTCGTAGCGTTTTCGTACCGTGCCGTTCTCATCCACGCTTTCGAGGAACACGTCGAACTGCCAGAGGCGCGCCATGTGGCGCAGCACTTCGTCGGTGTCACCCGATAGATGGCGATTGTCGCTCATGAAGTGACGCAGCGTGAGGCTACGATCGCCGCGCGTGTTCACCGACCACACCTGAATATTCGGTTCGCGGTGATGCATGTCGTACTGACGCGAGAGCGCCTGGCGTACGTACTGGTAGCCGCTTTCGTCGTGGATGGCCGAGACTTCGAGTGCGTCGCGCATGTCGTCGTCGAGCACCGAAAAGAGCCGCATTTCGCGGATCAGATGCGGCGACAGGTATTGCGCCACGAAGCTCTCGTCCTTGAAGTTGCGCATGGCATAGTGCAGCGCCTTGAGCCACGGACTGCCGGCCAGCTCGGGGAACCACTTGCGGTCCTCCTCCGTGGGGTTCTCGCAGATGCGGCGAATGTCGCTCATCATCGAAAAGCCGAGCGCATACGGATTGATGCCGCTGTAATACGGCTTCGTCACCGGCGGCTGATAGATCACGTTGCTGTGCGAATGCAGGAACTCCATCATGAAGCCGTCTTCGAGCTTGCCCTGCGTATAGAGCGTGTTGAGCAGCGTGTAATGCCAGAATGTGGCCCAGCCTTCGTTCATGACCTGGGTTTGCCGCTGCGGATAGAAGTACTGCCCGATCTTGCGCACGATGCGTATGACTTCGCGCTCCCACGGCTCGAGCAGCGGCGAGTTCTTTTCGGCGAAATACAGCAGGTTTTCCTGCGGCTCCGGCGGAAAGCGCTCGTCGATCTCCTCGGCAACGGGCATTTGCTGCTTCGGCAGCGTGCGCCATAGTTCATTGACCTGGGACTGCAGATAAGCCTCGCGTTCCCGGCGCAATGCGGCCTCGCGCTCGAGCGACAGCTTTTGCGGACGTTTGTAGCGGTCTACGCCGTAATTCATGAGCGCGTGGCACGAGTCGAGCAACTCTTCCACGCGGTCGAGACCATAACGCTCCTCGCATTCGGCGATGTAATTCTTCGCATACACGAGGTAATCGATGATGGCGTGCGCGTCCGTCCAGAGACGGAACAGATAATTGCCCTTGAAGAACGAGTTGTGCCCGTACGCGGCGTGCGCGATCACGAGCGCCTGCATCGTCATGGTGTTCTCTTCCATGAGATACGCGATGCAGGGGTTGGAGTTGATGACGATCTCGTAGGCGAGGCCCATCTGGCCGCGGCGATAGCTCTTTTCGGTGGAGAGAAAGTGCTTGCCGAATGACCAGTGGCGATAGTTCACCGGCATGCCGACGGACGCATAGGCGTCCATCATCTGCTCGGCGCTGATCAGTTCGAGCTGGATCGGATAAACATCCAGTTCGTATTGCTCTGCAACATGCGAGATATGAGTGTCGTACTCCTCGATGAGTTCGAAGGTCCAGTCGGAGGGGCACGGCAACGGCCGTTTGTCGGCTACGTTCATTTGCACTTCCCTTTGCTGGGCGAGCCCATGCTCCTTGTGGCGAGCAGCCCCGGCGGCATGTCCCGGCGCTTCGGCGTCTTCATGGTGGCCGGGCTTGCGCTCGTCACCGTGTTCGCCATGATGCCCTTTTTCGTGGCCGCTCGTCTTCCGGCGCTCCGGCTGGTAGCCGCGCGCCTCATTGTGCAGGTGGCGTGTCGTCATGAGTGTTCCACCTGCTTTTCGAAAAGCTCCCGGAACACCGGGTAGATGTCCGCCGCGGTGTCGACTTTCTTCATCGCCAGATGCGGTTCGGTGAGTGCGAGCTGCGCGTATTCGAGCCAGAGGTTCTGCTCCTCCGGCGTGACCTGAATATACGCAAAATAGCGCACCTGCGGCAGTATGTCATCCGCGAGAATCTTGCGGCATTTGGGCGAATCGTCAGTCCAATTGTCGCCGTCCGAAGCCTGTGCGCCGTAGATGTTCCAGTCGCTTGGCGAATAACGGTCCTCGATCACTTTTTTCATCAGCTCCAGTGCGCTCGACACGACCGTGCCGCCGCTTTCGGTGGAATGAAAGAAGGTGTCCTCGTCCACTTCCTCGGCGCGCGTGTGGTGGCGAATGAAGACCACCTCGATCTTTTCGTAATTGCGCTTGAGGAACAGGTACAGCAGGATGAAGAAGCGCTTGGACAAGTCCTTGCGCTGCTCGTCCATCGAGCCCGACACGTCCATTAGGCAGAACATCACGGCCTGGCTCGACGGTTGCGGCTGCTTCACGCGATTCACGTAACGCAGATCGAACGGGTCGATGAACGGAATGCGCCAGATGCGCCCGCGCAGGTGATGGATCTGCTCTTCGAGCCGCGCGATTTCTTCACGCCGGTCGGCCGGGTCGGCCTTGAGCGCTTCGAGCTGCTCCTCGAGTTCGTGCAGTTCGTTGACGAGCGGCGCGCCGAGCGCGATGCGACGGCCAAGCGCGCTGCGCAGCGATCTCACGACATCGATGTTGTTCGGCGTGCCTTCGGCAGCCCAGCCCGCGCGGATGCTCTTCCACGTTGGCACGGCCATGAGATGGGTTTTGACGAGGCGCGGCAGTTCGAGGTCGTCGAAGAAGTACTGCATGAATTCTTCGCGGGAGAGTTCGAACACGAAGTCGTCCTGACCTTCGCCCTCGTTGCTCGCCTGGCTGCCGCCACCGCCGCCGCCGCCCTGTGGACGCGGAATGCGGTCGCCGCGAATATAGTCCTCGTTGCCTGGGTGAACCATTTCGCGCTTGCCGCCGGGGCCGTGCCGGAACGACGGCTCTGCGATGTCCTTGCGCGGAATGGTGATGCTCTGGTTGCTCTGTATGTCCTTGATGCTGCGGTCACGCACCGCTTCCGAAACGGCGTGACGAATATAGTTCTTCACGCGGCGCAAAAAGCGCTCGCGGTTAGCAATGCTCTTGTTCTTTCCGGCTAGCCTGCGGTCGATGATTTGATGAAGCACATCCAGTCTCCCGCTCCAGTTGCGAATGGGCGAGGTGCGCAGTGTTCATTGCCGCGTCTGCCATCGTGCGTGCCGCGTTCACCCGCTCATGGCCACGCCGCCTGCGCCCCGCCGGGGGTCCTTTTGCGCCGCCGCAAAACTGCGGCAGCGCACTCGGACGGTAAAGCCTCTTCGTTCACGACGACTTGCGCACCCGCAGATACCAGTCGCAGAGCAACCGGACCTGCTTCGGCGTATAACCCTTCGCCACCATGCGGTTGACGAAGTCTTCGTGCTTGCGCTGCTCTTCCGCCGAGCCTTTCGCATTGAACGAGATGACCGGCAAAAGTTCTTCCGTGTTCGAAAACATTTTCTTTTCGATCACTACGCGCAGCTTCTCGTAGCTGATCCAGGCCGGGTTCTTGCCGGCGTTGGCCGCACGCGCACGCAGCACGAAATTCACGATCTCGTTGCGGAAGTCCTTCGGGTTGCTGATGCCCGCGGGCTTCTCGATCTTCTCGAGCTCGGCATTCAATGCCGCGCGATCGAAGCTTTCGCCCGTGTCGTGATCGCGGAACTCCTGGTCCTGAATCCAGAAGTCGGCGTAGGTGACATAGCGGTCGAAGATGTTCTGCCCATATTCGGAATACGACTCGAGGTAGGCGGTCTGGATCTCCTTGCCGATGAACTCCGCGTAACGCGAGGCCAGCACGTCCTTCACGAACGACAGATACTTCTGCTCGGTTTCCGGCGGGAACTGCTCGCGCTCGATCTGCTGTTCGAGCACATACATGAGGTGCACCGGATTCGCGGCCACTTCAGTCGAGTCGAAGTTGAACACGCGCGAGAGGATCTTGAACGCGAAGCGCGTCGAAACCCCGTTCATCCCTTCGTCCACGCCCGCGAAGTCGCGGTACTCCTGGTACGACTTCGCTTTTGGATCGGTGTCCTTGAGGTTTTCGCCGTCGTACACCTGCATCTTCGAGAAGAGACTCGAGTTCTCCGGCTCCTGCAGGCGCGTGAGCACCGACATCTGCGCCATCATCTTCAGCGTGCCAGGCGCGCACACGGCCTCGGCCAGCGACGAATTGCGCAACAGCTTCTCGTAGATCTTCATCTCTTCCGAGTAGCGCAGGCAGTACGGCACCTTCACCACGAAGATACGATCGAGCAGTGCCTCGTTGTTGCGGTTGTTGCGGAACGCCTTCCACTCCGACTCGTTCGAGTGCGCGAGGATGATGCCGTTGAACGGAATCGCCCCGAATCCTTCGGTGCCCTTGAAGTTGCCTTCCTGGGTGGCCGTGAGCAGCGGGTGCAGCACCTTGATCGGCGCCTTGAACATTTCGACGAATTCGAGCAGGCCCTGATTCGCGAGACACAGGCCGCCCGAGTAGCTGTAGGCGTCGGCGTCGTCCTGGGCATATTGCTCGAGCTTGCGGATGTCCACCTTGCCGACGAGCGACGAGATGTCCTGATTGTTCTCGTCGCCAGGTTCGGTCTTCGCGATGCCGATCTGGCGCAGGATGGACGGGAAGCGGCGCACCACGCGGAACTTGCGGATGTCGCCGTTGTATTCGTGCAGGCGCTTCACGGCCCACGGGCTCAAGATGCTGCGCAGGTAACGGCGCGGTATGCCGTATTGCTCTTCGAGTATCGGGCCATCTTCGTCGTAGTCGAACAGCCCGAGCGGAGACTCGTTCACGGGCGAGCCCTTGATCGAGTAGAACGGCACGCGCTCCATGAGCTGCTTCAGCCGCTCGGCGATGGAGGACTTGCCGCCGCCCACCGGACCGAGCAGATAGAGAATCTGCTTCTTCTCTTCGAGTCCTTGCGCCGCATGGCGGAAGTACGCGACGACCTGCTCGATCACGTCTTCCATGCCATAGAACTCGCGGAATGCGGGATACACCTTGATGACCTTGTTCGCAAAGATGCGCGACAGACGCGGATCGTTGCGGGTGTCGATCTGTTCGGGTTCGCCGATTGCCGTCAGCATGCGTTCGCCAGCCGTGGCGTACGCATTGGGATCTTCCTTGCAGAGCGCGAGATACTCCTCGAGCGAGAACTCCTCCTCTCGCGTTTTTTCGAAGCGGGTCGCGAAGCTGCTATAGATATCCATGCTACCTCCTCGCCAAGATCTGCGACCGATGTCGTGCGCGGCGCGCTATTCGGAAACGACATCGCTCAAATTCATCCTAAACCCTTTTGAAATTTTTCGCACCGTTAAATCGCGCCTGATGTGCCCTCTAAAGCTAAGCATTATTGAGCGCTTGGAGGGCGCCAGACAACGACTTACAATGATCTTCCCTACTGGTGCAAATTTCAGACCGGGGTCACGCTCCTTCCCACATGCTGTGCCTGCGTGTTGGCTAATTCCATCGGGCCGGGCATTCGCAGCACGCCACTTTCTACCTGATGTTCGACCGGCTTTTCGCCTTGTCATGCGGCCTGTCCGGCACTCCGGCATACGCAGCGCCTCTTCATCAAACGCACCAACGCAGCGCCGGTGCACACCCATTCGTTACGATTTGTTCGCGAGCCCGCAGAACGCGCGCGCATTGCGAACTGCCACGCAAATGTTGTGAGCACGCGTCAATGCGATTTTTTTCCCGTTTTACGCGTCGATTTCGCCGTCGTCGGTGACCTGCCGCGCATTCTTGCGCGGATGCCAACCGCCGCTGACCGGCCCTGTCGGCAGTAATGGTTTTCCCGCTCCAATCGGACGATGCGCGAAGGACTCGCGATGAAGATGACGCGCGTGACAGGTTGCCAGGTTTACACCCATGGGACGCACAACGCGTACAAAAAAATAAAGCCGCCGCGCAATGCGCGCGGCGGCCGTTCGTGAGAGCAAATATGACAGGTGCGACAGTTACACGATGCGCCCCTGGGCGACCTAGACGAACTCGACTTCGACTTCCCCTAGCCCGTCGATGTGGCCGTGCAGGAGGCCCGGTGTATCGATGCGGTGCGCACCGACATAGGTGCCGGTCGTAATAGTCCATTCGGGCTCGATCGTGATGCCCATGGCGGCGCAATGATTGACGAACCAGACCAGCAGTTCGCGCGGATCGCCCGCGGGGTTGCCCGGCGCCTCCGGCACGAGCGAGGCGCCGTCGAACGTCAGTTCGAGCTCAGGCGCGACGAAATCGAGCACGCGGGCAAGCGCTGGGTACGGCAGCGCATGGCCGGTCACGAGTGCACCATTGTTCTGTGCATCGGCGAGCTGGGCGAGCGGCGCGACGTTGGGCCACTGCGCGAAACGGCTGTCGACGATCTCGATGGCCGGCACGATCTGGCCTACGCGCGCGAGCACCTCGTCGCGCGCATAGGCTTCGGCGCGCGGGACGATCGGTTCCGAAAAACGAAACGCGATTTCCAGTTCCACGAGCACGCGGAAAAAGTGGCGGCGCTCGAAGCGCGCCGGCGAGGCGTGCACGAGCGGCGCCGGGATCGGCGCGCCGGAGGCAGGGCCGCCGGGGGCGCGTGCGCCCACTTTCCAGCCGCCCGTGGTCGTCTCGAGCCCGGCGAGCACCGCCTGCTGGATCGCGTAGGCCGTGGCCGCGTCGGGCGGCACGCGCTCGGGTTCCAGCGTTTCGATTAGATGATGATGCCGGCGCGCATTCACGAGGCGTTGCGCGAGATCGTCATGCGTCATGTCGGGTTCCTTGTTTGTGCTGTCATGCGGCGCTGGCGCTCGATGCCGGCCAATCCGTCCTGCCTGGCGCGGTGCGCCTGCCTTGCCCCTGCGGGGCGGGTCGTTCCTCCTGCGGTGCCACCCCGTTTGGGCCGCGCCCGGACATCGGCGCGGGCTGAACCGTCCAGCACGACGCCATGCCGCTCGCGGGCACCGCTGGGCGCCGCAGTGTAGCGCGCCGACCGGGCCGCGCAGATGACACGGCTGACAATGTACCGTAACGGCGCCCACATGGCGCATGGCGGGGCCGCACAACGGGGTCAAAGGCGTAAAAAAGCCGCTGCGGCACAGCGGCTGGCTCTCGTGCGCGGACGGCCCGCGCGGCTTGGCGGATGAATGTCAGAAGGTTTCCCAGTCGCCGTTCGAACCGGCAGCCGACGCCACCGCGCTCATGGGCGCGCGGGGGGCTGCCACGGGCCGTGCGGCCGGCTGGGCGGCGGCGGCAGCCGGAGTGCTGCGCGGCGCGCGCTTTGCGGCAGGCGCCGCTGCCCCGGCTCCCGATGCCTGGCGCGTGGCAGCAGCACGGGCGACGGAAGCCGTCCTGGCGGCTGCCGGCGCAGGCTTCACCTGCGCTGCGCCGAGCGCTGCGTCTTCCAGATTGAATACGGCGACGGCCTCGCGCAGGCGTCCCGCCTGGTCCTCAAGCGACTGCGCCGCGGCGGCGGCCTCCTCGACGAGTGCCGCGTTCTGCTGGGTCACCTCGTCCATCTGCGTGACCGCACGCGCGACCTGGTCGATGCCGCCCGACTGCTCCTGCGAAGCCGCCGCGATCTCGCCCATGATGTCGGTCACGCGCTGCACCGCGGCGATGATCTCGGTCATCGTGCGGCCCGCCTCGTCGACGAGCGCCGAGCCCGCCTGCACGCGCTCGACCGAGGTGTCGATGAGCCCCTTGATCTCCTTGGCCGCCGCCGACGAGCGTTGCGCGAGGCTGCGCACCTCGCCCGCCACCACGGCGAAGCCGCGCCCTTCCTCGCCCGCGCGTGCCGCTTCGACGGCCGCATTGAGCGCGAGGATGTTGGTCTGGAACGCGATGCCCTCGATGATCGTGATGATGTCGGCGATCTTCGCGGAGCTGTCGTTGATGTCGCCCATCGTGCCGACCACCTGATTGACGACCGAGCTGCCCTTGTTGGCGATTTCCGAGGCGTTGGCGGCGAGCGCGCTGGCCTGGCGGGCGTTGTCGGCGTTCTGCTTCACGGTGCCCGTGAGCTGTTCCATGCTCGACGCGGTCTGCTGGAGCGCCGATGCCTGCTCTTCGGTACGCGACGAGAGGTCGAGGTTGCCCGCGGCGATCTCACGCGTGGCCGTGGCGATCGATTCGGTGCCCGAGCGCACCGAACGCACCGTTTCGGTGAGGCTGCGCTGCATCTGCGCGACGCCGCCCAGCAGTTCGCCCATCTCGTCGTTGCGGCGCACGACCACGGGCCGGCGCAGATCGCCGGCGGCGATCGCATGGAAAGCGCCAAGCGCTTCGCCGAGCGGCTCCGCAATAGCGCGGCGCAGCGAGAAGAACGAATAGGCGGCGGCGCCGATACCTACGAGCAGCGCCGCGATGCACGCGACGCGCAGCTCCGAGAACGCGGCCTGGGCGTCGTCGAAGCCCTGCTGCGCTTGCGTCATCTGGAACTTGTCGAGCACGGCGTCGGCCTTCGAGAGCCCGTCGTAGGCCTCCTTCAGCGCCTTGGCGCCGGCCACCACCTTCGCCTGATCGCCCGACTGGACGGTCGTCATGAACTGGTCCGCGATCTGGTGCAGGGCCTCGCGCCGGGCTCCGACATCCTGAGCGAGGCGCGCTTCCTCGCCGGCGTGCGGCAAGGCCATGTACTTCTTCCAGAAGTCGTCCGACACGCCACGCAGCATGCGCGCACGGTCGACCGTCGCCGCGGCGTCGGACGTACCCTGTTCGAAGGCGGCCCGGTCGAGCGCGAGACGCTCGCGTGCCGCATAGATTTCGGCCAGATTGACCGCGTGCGAACTGGGCATCTGGTCGGTGAAAGTCTCGCGATACGCGTCGTTCGAACGCGTGAGACCCAGCAGCCCGACCGCACTGATCGCGACGATCAACGTCGCCAGAAAGCCCATTGTGATGCCAATGCGCGCCTTGATACTGATGCCCTTGCCCATGACTCCCCCAACGCTTGTGATATGGTCGGGCCCAACGCCCGACATCGAGTGGTCGCTCTAACAGGCGTTTACGGCACAGGATTTCAAGGTCTTGAAATGTGTATATGGTATGAAGTATTGGCGAAATACAATCAGGCGCGGCGCGAATAAGCCGCGCCGTGGCCGGTCATGGCTTAGATGCCAGCGAGACGTGCTGATGCGCTCAGCCCGCGAGTTCGGCGAGCGTGGGAATAGAGGGTTGAGCGCCCGCGCGCGTGACTGAAACCGACGCCGCGCGCAATGCGAAAGCAATGGCTTCGAGCGCGGGCGCCCCGGCAGCCAGGCGCGCGGCCAGGCCGCCGACGAAGGTGTCGCCGGCCGCCGTCGTATCCACCGCATTGACGCGTGGCGCGGGCAGATGGACCGGCGCGGCGCCGTCGAGCAGCGCACATACGCCCTGCGCTCCGAGCGTCACCAGCACATTGCGTGCGCCCGCCTCCCGCAGCGCCGACGCCGCCCGCGCCGCCTCTTCCGGCGTGCTCGCGGGCAAGCCGGTGAGCGCGGCCGCCTCCAGTTCGTTCGGTACGAGATAGTCGATGAGCGGGAGCCACTGCGCGGGCAGCGGCCCCGTGGCGGGTGCTGGATTGAGGATGGTGATCGTGCCCAGGCGCCGTGCAGCGGCGAGCGCGGCCGCCACAGCGTCGGTGGGCGTTTCGAGCTGGCAGACCACGACGCCGGCCCGCGCGAGCACGGCCTCATGGCGCGCGATCGTTTCGGGCGCGAGTTCGCCGTTGCTGCCGGCCACGATGACGATGGCATTCTGGCTCGCGTCGTCGACGATGATCAACGCCACGCCGGTCGGCGCGCCAGGCGACGTTTCGAGCGCGCCGCAGTCGATACCTTCTGCCATCAGCCCCGCGCGCAATACCTCGCCGTTGCTGTCGGCGCCGACCCGGCCGATCATCGCCACCTGGGCGCCCAGGCGCGCCGCGGCCACCGCCTGGTTGCCGCCCTTGCCGCCGGCCACCTGCGCAAAGGCATGGCCCGCGAGCGTCTCGCCGGGAGACGGCAAGCGCGGCGCGCGCGCGACGAGATCCATGTTCAGACTGCCGACCACGGCCACGCGAGCGCGTGCGTCGGTCGGCTTTGCTGCGTCAGTCGTCACGATGCCTCCTCGATGGCTTGCGCCTTCGCTACGGCCGCCCTGCCTCAGGCCGCGAGCGGCGCGTATTCCTCCGCACCGACCCAGGGCCCCGTCGATTCGCGAGCGAAGAGCGTAGGCGGCATGACGCGCCGGCGCGCCCTCGCGCCTTCCTCACGCGCGTTCGCGATGCGCTCGATCAGCGTGAGCGCCGCCATGTCGCCGAGCGCACGCGCGGGCTGGCCGACCGTCGAGAGCGCGGGCCAGGTGAAGTTGCCGAGCTCGATATCGTCGAAGCCGATGATCGAGCAGTCGCCCGGCACGCGCAAGCCGCGCTCGGCGGCCGCGCGCAAGGCGCCAATGCCCATCATGTCGTTGCCGGCGAAGATCGCAGTGGGCCGCACGCTGTCGAACAGTTGCGCCGCCGCGCGGTAACCGCCCGCCCCGGAAAAGTCGCTTTCGACGATCGCGCCCGGCGCGATCTCCACGCCCCGCTCGGACATGGCGCGCAGGAAGCCGTGCATGCGCATCGCGCTCACCGCGGTCGTCACCGGCCCGGTGATGCAGCCGATGCGCGAGTGCCCGAACTCGAGCAGATGCCGCGTGGCGAGCCAGGCGCCGCGCTCGTGGTCGATCTGCACGAGATCGGCGTCGAGTCCCTCGATGTTGCGGTCGATGACGACGATCGGCTCGCGCGTATCGGCAAGCGTCGAGGCGAGCACGGCGTCGTCACCGGCCGAGGCGACGATGAGGCCGTCGATGCGCTTTTCCTGCAGCACGCGCAGGTAGCTGCGCTGCTTGGCCGGGTCGTCGTCGGAGTTGCAGAAGAACACGCAATAGCCCTTGCGCGCGCAGGCGTCCTCGACGCCGCGCGCAAGCTCCGCGAAATACGGGTTGGTGCCGTTCGGCACGAGCAGACCGACGGTCGCCGTGGCACGCGCCTTGAGCGAGCGCGCCACCGCCGACGGCACGTAGTTCAGGTCGCGGATCGCGCGCTCGACCTTGGCCCGCACGTCCGCCGACACCGGACGCGAATTGTTCACCACATGCGACACCGTCGTGAAAGATACCCCCGCCACGGCGGCCACATCCTTGATCGTCGCCATCTTTATGTTGCTCCTGCTTTTTTGCTGCCCTGTTGCTGCCGGCTCTCTGCGCGCCCGTTGTAAGTTTGGTCTGGCGTCGCTTTCCCGGTCATTTCCGTCGGCCCGCGCTGCATTGCGGACCGCGCCCTCGAAAAAATTGTTATGTCCTGCTGCCTCTGCGACTTCGCCTGCTGCGGTACGTGTCGAGCACGACCGCCACGACGATCACCGCGCCGGTGATGATCCGTTTGGTGGGCTCGTTCGCGCCGATCTGCGCGAGCCCCGCGGCCAGCACCGAGATGATCAGCACGCCGAAGAACGTGCTGATGACCGAGCCGCGCCCGCCCATCAGACTGGTGCCGCCGATCACCACGGCCGCGATCACCTGCAGCTCCAGCCCCGCGCCCGCGTTTGGATCGGCGGCTTCGAGGCGCGAAATCTGAAACAGCGCCGCAAGTCCGGCAAGCGCGCCCATCAGCGCGAACACGATCACCTTGTACGGCCGCGGATCGACGCCCGCCAGGCGCACCGCCTCTTCGTTGGTACCGATACCGATCAGATACCGTCCGAACACCGTGCGCGTCAGCGTGAGCTGCGCGATCACCATCACCGCCACCGCGATCAGGAACGCCGGCGAGATGCCGAATGCGATCGGGTTCGAGAGAAAGTCGAACGCGTCGCCGATATACGCCGTGCGCGAATTCGTCATCTGGTACGCAAGCCCGCGCGCCGCTTCGAGCACGCCGAGCGAAACGATGAACGACGGGATGCGCCAGCCCACCGTCACCGCGCCCGTGAGCGTGCCCGTGGCCGCCGCGGCGACGAGGCCGAGCAGCGCCGCCGGCAGCGCGCCCCAGCCCCACTTGAGCGACGCCACGCTCACCACCGAAGCGCCGAGCGCGAGCACCGAACCCACCGAAAGATCGATACCCGCGATGATCAGCACGAAGGTCATGCCCACTGCCATCACCACGAGATCGGGAATCTGGTTCGCGATCGTGCTGAACGTATCGTACGTGAGGAAGTGCGAACTCAGCAGCGAGAACAACACGATCATCGCGATCAGCGCGAGCGCGAGGCCCAGGTAGTTCGAAAAGCCGAAGCGCGTGCCCACGGGCTTGCCGCTCGCCTGCATCGCATGCGGCGCCGACACCGGCGCAGCGCCCGGCGCGATTTTGGTCGAACTGGTACGCCCACCGATTTCGTCGCCGTGCGGCGACGGTTGCCCGCGCAACGGGTCGTTCGTCATGAAGCGCTCCCTCGTGGGTCGTCGTTGCGTTCCTGGGGCTTGCGCGTTTCCCTGTGTGGCGGCACGTCGCCCATCTCCGGCAGATCGCGCGCGTTCGCGACCAGCGCATCCTCGGCGCGCAGCCCCGCGAAGGCGGCGGCGAGCAGCTTGTCCTGGCTCCACTCGTCGCGACCGTAGATGGCCGTCATCTTCCCCGCCGACATCACGCCGATGCGGTCGCAGATCAGCATCAGCTCGCGCAGGTCGCTCGATACCACCACGAGCGCCCGGCCTTCACGTGCGAGCGCGCCCATCAGCGCGTAGATGTCGAACTTCGCCCCGACGTCGATGCCACGCGTAGGCTCGTCGAACAGCACGACGCGCATCGACTGCGTAATGTCGCGCGCGAGCCAGCGGCCGATCACCACCTTCTGCTGGTTGCCGCCCGACAGCTCGCCCACCGGCTGCGCGGGTCCGGATGCGCGGATTCGCAGCGCGTCGATCTGCGTGCGGGCCAGCGTGTTCTCGCGCGCCGCGTCCACCACGCCATAGCGCGAGACCGCGCCTACGTTGCCGAGCGTCACGTTCGCGGCGAGCGGCTGCGGCAACAGCAGCCCTTCGCCCTTGCGGTCCTCGGTGATGAGCGCGATGCCAAGCTTAACCGCATCGGCGGGCGAGGCAATCTGCACGGGTTCCGGCGCCGCGCCCGGGGTGGGCGCCAGCGCCACCGTGCCGCGCTCCATGCGGTCGGCGCCGTAGATGAGCCGCATCAGCTCCGTTCTGCCCGCGCCGATCAGCCCCGACACGCCGAAAATCTCGCCGGCGCGCACTTCGAACGACACGTCGCGCACAGCCTTCGCGCGCGTGAGCCCGTCCACCTTCAGGAGCGGCGCGCCGATGCGCCGCTGCCCCAGATCGATGCGCTCGCCAAGCTCGCGCCCCACCATCAGCGCGACGATGCGCTCGGGCGTGAGGTTGGCCATGGCGTCCACCCGCACGAGCTTGCCGTCGCGCAGCACCGCGACGCGCTGCGCGATGCGCTCGAGTTCTTCGAGCCGGTGCGAGATGTAGACGATCGCCACGCCGCGCGCCTTCAGCCGCGCGATCTGCTCGAACAGCAATTCGACCTCGCGAGCCGTGAGCATGGCCGTCGGCTCGTCGAGGATCAGCACGCGCATGTCGCCGCCATCGCCATGATCGGCCGCAGCGGCGCTGCCGACCAGGTTGCGCGCGATCTCCACGAGTTGCTGATGCCCGATTCCCAACTCCCCGACCGGCGTATCGGGGTCGATCGCCTCGAGTCCGACCTGCGCCATCGCGGCCCGCGCGTCGTCACGCAGCCGCCTGCGATCGATCCAGCCGAACCGCAGCGGCCCCGACTGCGGCAGGCGGTCCAGAAACAGGTTCTCCGCAACAGTGAGCGTGGGCAGCAGGTTCAACTCCTGCATGACCATGCGCACGCCGAGCGCCTCGGCTTCGCGGCGGCTCGCCGGGGCGTAGGGGTGGCCCATCAGCGTCATGCTGCCCGCACTCGACGCTGTGAGGCCGCTCACGATCTTCGAGAGCGTGCTCTTGCCCGCGCCGTTTTCCCCCGTAAGCGCAAGCACTTCGCCGGCGTGCAGCGCGAGGCTGACGTCGGCGAGCACCGGCTGCTCGTAGGTCTTCCCGACGCCCGTCACCGTAAGCACGGCGGGCGCAGGTGACGCTACGTCGGGGACATTTGCATCCATCACGATCCTGTAGTCGCGAGCCGCGCCGCCGGGTTCAACCGGTGAGTCGCGCCGCCCGGATACTGCGGGTCCGCACCGCCGCCGCACGCTCCGGTAGAGCATGCCTCGAACGGCGCGCTGGGCAGCGATACGCCGCCCAGCGGAAGACGGCCGCCCATGCGGTCATCCCGGTACAAATAACGGCTGCGCGGCGAGATTCTTGAGCGCTTATTGCGTTGCGCACGCAAATACCGCCGCGGCACGGCATGGCGCCTGCCGGCAGCGCTTTACTTCGTGACGAGCACCACGGGCGTTTCGACGATACCCGACAGCTCCGACTGCTTCTTGTGCTCCTTGAGCGCCTTCAGGGCCGTGTCGATGCCGAACACGGCCTGTTTCGCCGCGAACTGGTCGGCAGTGGCGAGCACGCGGCCGTCCTTGAGCATGGGCTTGATGGCGCCGATGTTGTCGTAGCCGACCACGTACACCTTGCCCTGCTTGCCCGCCGCGCGCACGGCCGACACGGCGCCGATCGCCATGTTGTCGTTGCCGCACAGGAGCGCCTTGATGTCGGGGTATTCATTGAGCATGGCGGAGGCGACGGCGTTGCCCTTGTCGATCTCCCATTCGCCCGACTGCGTCGAGACGATCTTCGCGCTCACGGCGTCCATCGCGTCCTTGAAGCCCGCGGTGCGCTGCTGCGCGTTGGTCGTGGTGGAGACGCCCTCGACGATGCCCACCTGGTCGCCCGACTTCAGGCGCTTGGCCAGGTAGTCGCCCACGAGGCGGGCGCCCTTGCGGTTGTCCGGGCCGACGAACGGCACGTTCAGGTCCTTGGACTTGAGCACGTCGGCGTCGAGCTTGTTGTCGATGTTCACGACGATGATGCCCGCGTCCACCGCCTTCTTCACGACGGGCACGAGCGCCTTGGAGTCGGCGGGCGCGAGCACGATGGCGTCGACCTTCGAGACGATCATCTGCTCGACGATCTGGATTTGGGCGGCCGTGTCGGTCTCGTTCTTGATGCCGTTGGTGATGAGATCGAACTGGTCGGCGTTGTGCTTCTGATAGTCCTTCGCGCCGGTCTCCATGGTGAGGAAGAACTCGTTGGCGAGCGACTTCATGACGAGCGCGACTTTCGGCTTGTGAGGCGCCTGTGCGCGGGCCGCGAGCGGCAAAGCGCCTGTTACGGCGGTCGTGGCGAGCGCGCTGGCGGCCAGAAGGATGCGGCGGCGAATGCGGGAGTTCATGTCTGGAAGTCTCCGGTTTGTCGGGCCCGGCTGGGCCCTGCTTTCTGGTTATGCGCAAACGTTTTCTGCCGGCCCATTCTCGGCGCAGGCGCTCAACGATGTCAACTTCGCTCTGTCACTGGCGTCGCTGCCGGCCATGCGGCGGCGCAACAACGCCCGCACCGCCTTAGAGCCAGTTAATACGACGAAACAGGAAAAACAGGAAGATATCGAGCACGAGCATGGCGGCGAGGCAGATCTGGTAGCCGAACCTGAAGTGCAGCTCGGGAATGTGCTCGAAGTTCATGCCGTAGATGCCCGCGATCATGGTCGGCACGGCGAAGAGCGCGGCGAAGGAACCGAGCCGCTTGGTCACTTCGTTCTCCGCGAGCGAGATCATGCCGAGGTTCACCTGGATCGCCGTGACGATCATTTCGCGGCGCGCGTCGATCATGTTGGACACGCGCACGAGGTGGTCGTACACGTCGCGGTAGTACGCCTGCATGCCCACGCAGATCTGCGGAATGCGCCCGCCCACGAGCTTGCCGACGGCATCGACGAGCGGCGTGACGTGATGCGCGAGGATCACGAGACGACGCTTGAGCGAATAGAGATCCTCGATGATCGCGCGCGAGCCCGCGAGGTCGTGCTTGTCGAAGATGCGGTCCTCCAGCTCCTCGATCTCGCCGGAGAGCGTTTCGAGCACCGGCGCGTAGCGATCGACCACGCTGTCCATCAGCGCGTAGAGCACGAACCCGGAGCCTTCGCGCAGCAATTCGGGCTCGCGCTCGCAGCGCGCGCGAACATCGCTGAAACCCTGCTGCGCGCGGTGGCGCACCGAAAGCACGAAATTGGGGCCGGCGAAGACGTTCACCTGGCCTGTGATGACTTCGCCGTCGTCGTCGAGTTCGAGCGTGTGGAGCACGCAAAAAAGCGTGTCGCCATATTCCTCGATCTTCGGCCGCTGGTTGCCGTTCATCACGTCTTCGATGGCGAGCGCATGCAGGCCGAACTCCTCCTTCATCGCCGCCATTTCTCCGGCGTCCGGGTCCTTGAGCGCGACCCAGACGAAACACTCGGGCTTCGCCAGATAGTCGCTGATGGCTTCGACTGTGACGTCGGCCAGTTTCTTGCCGCCTTGATACGCGACGCAATTGATTAGCATGTTCCTTTTCTTCCGCGCGGCGGGTCGCGCCCGCGCCGCTTCGAGTTGCACCGGTTGCCAAGTGTAAGGTGTTCCGCCGACCGACGGCGTCTGGACGGGGTGCCCGAGCGGCGCGCGTCCGGCTGACTGGGCGTGAGAGCACTGCCCGTGCCCGCCATGCAACGGCGGCGGCGAACTGGGAGGCTACTGCGCGACGCGGCGGATGCCGATGCGGTCATCCTTGTCGAAGGTGATGCTCGCGCGGTTGGTGTAGCGCGGATCCACAAGCAAGCGCAGCTCGATCACGGGATCGAACTGCGTCGTCACGGCGATGCGGCGCACGCCGGGCTTCAGGTAGAACGTGACGTGTTCGCCGTCCATGAGGTCGGTCACGCGTTCACCGTCGATGTAGACGGGCGCGTCGCGGAATTTGACGATGACGTTGCGGGTGCGCTCGCGGCGCACGTCCACGGCCACGAGGCCCTCGCCCGGCTCGGTGTAGCCAGGCTTCAGGATGCGTTCGGCCGGCACGGGCTTGAACGGCATGGGCTGCGGCTGCTCCTCGGCACAGCCGCCGAGTGCGAACGCGGCGACCACCGTGACGGCGGCGGCGAGACTCGCAATCGATCTGCGCGACGGCAAAGGCGGCATGGGCGCTTTCCCCTTTTCTGACGTCTGGCTCCCGGTTCGCGCCCATCATATCCGTACGGGCGCCAGACCGATCATCGTTGTTATATGCTTTGGGGACTGCGCGGCAGCGCTCGCAACCGGCATTGAGAGGAGGCAACGGCCATGTGGTACTTCTCGTGGATTCTCGGCATCGGCGTTGCGCTCGGCTTTGGCATCATCAACGTGATGTGGCTCGAGGCCAACGGCAAATTCCTGAACGGACACGGACCCGAGCAAAACGGCCTGGATAACGCCCCGTCGGCAAACGCCGGCACGCAACCCGGCGAGGCACGCCGCCCGTGACAAGACTGGTGTTCTTCTGCGGCCACGCCGGCGCCGGCAAGACCTCGCTCGCCAAACGCCTGTTCGCCCCGCTCGCCCGCGAGACCGGCGAGCCGTTCTGCCTGCTCGACAAGGACACGCTCTACGGCAGCTATAGCGCAGCCGCGATGGGCGCGCTCACGCACGACCCGAACGATCGCGACAGCCCGCTTTTCCTGCAGCATTTTCGCGAACCCGAGTACCGCGGGCTCATCGACACCGCCCGCGAAAACCTCGAACTTGGCGTGAGCGCGCTCGTGGTCGGCCCGCTGTCGCGCGAAGTGCGCGAGCGCAAGCTGTTCGACCGCGCGTGGCTCGGTGTCGGTCAGGAGGTGGGACTCACCGTGGTGTGGGTGCATACGAGCGAGGAAACGGCGCACGCGCGCATCGGCGCGCGCGCCCATCCGATCGACGCCTACAAGCTCACTCACTGGAACGAATACCGGCAGCGGCGCTTCATGCCGTCGGGCGCGCAGCTCGACGGCCTTCTGCTCTTCGACAACAGCGCGCCCGCCGCGGCCGACTACGACGCGCTGCTCGAGCGCATCGTGTCGGCAACGGCATCGACCTGAGACGTCAGGCCGCCACCTTCGCGCGGCTCTCGAGCGTCGCGCCTTCGTACACCTGACCGAAGCGGTTCGCGAGGAACTGCTGGAGCGACACCTGCTCCTGGCGCACGAACCCGGCTTGCGGCAGACGCTTTTCGCGGAACAGATCGAGCACCGCGCACATGGCGCCGGCGGTGGTGATCTGGATCGCGCTCATGGGCACGCCGCACACCGTCTTCGCGAAGATCTTGCGCGTGAACACTTCCTGCACGAGCTTGCCGTCGCGCATGCCGGTCACCGTCATGAAGATGAGCACGACGTCCTGCTCGGTTGCGGGCACCGAGCGGCGCAGGATGGACTTGAGCGTGTCGCGGTCGCTGGAAAGGCGCAGGTCTTCGAGCAGGAACTGCATGAGCGCGCGATGACCCGGATAACGCACCGACTTGTAGTCGAGCGATTCGACCTTGCCCGAAAGCGTTTCGCAGAGCGTACCCAGGCCGCCCGACGTATTGAAGGCCTCGTACTCGACGCCGTCGAGCGAGAAATGCTCGAGACCTTCGAGCGGCTGCACCCACTGCGTGCGGCTTTCGCGAATCGCTTCGCACGGCTGGCAATACTCGTTGATGAGACCGTCGACGCTCCATGTGAGGTTGTACTTGAGCGCGTTGGTGGGAAACTGCGGCAGCGCGCCTACGCGCATCTTGACGTCGCGGATCTCGGTGAAGCGGCTCGCGAGCGCATGCGCCGCTATGCCGATGAAGCCGGGCGCGAGACCACATTGCGGCATGAAGACATGATCGGCGTCGTCGGCCAGCGCGCGAATCGCGTGGGTCGCACGAACGTCTTCGGTCAGGTCGAAGTAATGGACGCCTGCGCCCTTCGCCGCCGAGGCGACGTTCACGGCAAGGTAATACGGCAGCGCGTTGATCAGCACGTCATAACCTTCCAGCGCGCCGCGCAGCGCGGCGGCGTCGCCGGAATCGACACGCGCGGTGGGAATGCCCTGCGCCGCAAGCGGCTCGAGCGATTTCGCATCGCGGTCGAACGCCGCGACTTCATAGTCGCCGCTCTCACGCAGCATGTGGGCAATCGTGTGGCCGATCAGGCCGGCGCCTGCAATTGCAACTTTCATGTGTCATCTCCTTTGGTTTTCTATGCTTGGGGATGGGCAGCGCCCGCTCAAACACAGTCTAGGGAGAGACAAATACGGTTCATAGACGCAAAACGATGCGTTTCGACCGCCATTTTCGTCATTCTGACGACCGTTCTCGTCGAAATGACGAAACCATTCATTTTCGATGGCGAATACCTCGCCGTTCGGGCCGCGGCTCAGCCCTCGATTCAGCCCGTCACCGAGCCGCGATCGACCTTGCGCGCAAGCACGATCGATGTGGTCGTGCGTTCCACGCCGGGTATGCCGCCAATCTGGTCGAGCAGATCGTTGAGGCGGTCGGGCGAATCGGCGCGCAGCCACGCCACGTAGTCGTACTCGCCGCTTACCGCGCACAGCAACTGCACTTCGGGCATTTTGCCGAGGCGCTTTTGCACATCGGGCCCATGGCGCGGCGCGATGATGAGTCCGACCCACGCCTGCAGGCTCGCGTCGAGCACATCCTGGCCGAGGCGCACGCCGTAGCCGGCGATCACCTGAGTGCGTTCGAGCCGCTCGATGCGCGCAAGCACCGTGGTGCGCGCGACGCCCAGGCGCCGTGCGAGATTCGCGACGCTTTCGCGCGCATTTTCCTGCAGCAGCGCGACGAGGCTGCGGTCGAGGTCGTCGAGTTGATCGAGGCGCGGAGGTCTCATCGGGCGGCGTCTGTATGGGAAGTCTGAACGGCGTCATTATCGCGCGCGGGTGAGCACGCCGGCGGCGCTCGCGGCGCGCAAGTCCTGCGCGACGGGTATTTCCACGCGTTTCGTTTGTAAGCAAGTGTCGCAGCCGGGGCGTCGCGAAGCGAGAACGTGGTACTAATAGCGCCTGCAGCCATTCTGGCCATGCTACCCGCTACGAAATGATTCAAGGAGTCACAATGAAGAAAGCTTTCGTCATCCTTGCCGTCTCGCTCTCGATGAGCGGCGCGTTCGCGCAAAGCGCTGCGCCGGCCGCTTCGGCAACCGCCGCGGCCGCGTCGAGCGCCGATGTGCGCGCCGCGCAGCATCAGCAGCGTGTCGAGGAGCGCATCACGTGGCTGCATACGCAGCTCAAGATCACGCCCGAGCAAGAGCCGCAATGGAAGACGTTCGCCGACACCATGCGCAGCAACGGCGAGACCATGGCGAATCTCTTCAAGCAGCGCGCGGAGAGCGAAAGCTCGCGCAACGCGCTCGACGACATGAAGCAGTATGCGCAGATCGCCCAGGCGCACGCGGACGACATGCAGAAGCTCGTCTCGGCGTTCGAGCCGCTCTACACGAGCCTCTCGCCGGAACAGAAGAAGCTCGCCGATCAGTCCTTCCGCCACGGCAATGAGCACGGCCCGTCGGGCAAGCCGGGCCATCCGAAGCACAAGGGCAAGGCCAAGCCGTCGGCAGACGACGCAGCAGCCAGCGACACCGAAGCGGCCAGCACGCCGGCCGCGCAGTAAGACGGAGTAAGGCACCCGCGAATCGGGCTGCGCGCCCATGCGTGCGCGACGGCCCGATCCAGGGTACCCTTGCGGACCGCGCGACGGCCGGGCGAAACTGCCCGGCCGTCGCTTCTTTGAAAGCCGCTTTTTGTGAAGCCCGTCCGCTGCTGCCGCCATGATTGAACTGACCCAACTCGACCTGCGTGTCGACCCCGCCGCACAGCGCGTCGTCAAGGACGAGACCGTGAGCGTCGAGTTCGCGGCCGTTGCCGGCGAGCTGATGAGCCTCGAAGGCCCGAACCGCTATGCGCCCGGCGACGCGATCATCACCGGTTCGACCGGCGATCGCTGGGTCGTCTCGCGCGACCGGTTCGATGCGAAGTACCTGCCGGCGAGCGACGCCCTCGCTCACGGCGACGCAGGCGCGTATCGCAACCACCAGGTCGTGGTGCTCGCAAGGCGCATGGACGAGCCGTTCACGCTCGTGCGTTCTGCCGGCGGCGACCGGCTTGGCGGCGTGGCCGGCGACTGGGTCATGCAATACGCACCCGGCGACTATGGCGTCGTGCAGGCCGCACGTTTCGCCAAGGTCTACAAGCTCGCCGACTGAATCTCAGCGCAACGCAAACTGGGCGCACTGCGCCCATCGCTTCAAGCCAATGCGCTTCGAGCAAGCGCTTTACGCAAATTCTTCGTCCAGCGCGATCGTCACCTCGCGCGGCACGTCTTCGCCCTTCGCGTGCTGTTCCTCGAGCGATTCGATCGTCGCCTCCACGTAGGCTCGCAACACCGCGAAGCTGCGCCCGCGCAGCCGCGGCGGCAATGCGCGATAGCGTGCGAGCGCGGCGGGTGCGATTGCCACCGTGAGCACCATGCGGCGCGCCTTCGAGCCGAAGCGCATCGCCACCCAGTGCACGACCAGTTGCGGCACGCCGTTTTCATTCGGCTCTTCGGCAAAGCGCGTCTGCTCGGGAAAGATGTCGGCGATCACGCGGGCGAGCTCGTCGAATTCGGGGCTCGCGCATTCAAACAGATAGGCTTCCATTGACGCCAGAAAAAAGAAGTGAGACGCGCGCACTTACGCCGCGCGTGCGACGCGCCGCTGCGGGCGGCACG
The DNA here is from genome assembly GCF_056155635.1 of Paraburkholderia sp. BR10141. NCBI lineage: Bacteria > Pseudomonadati > Pseudomonadota > Betaproteobacteria > Burkholderiales > Burkholderiaceae > Paraburkholderia > Paraburkholderia sp. BR10141. The sequence goes on from NZ_JBMIQH010000018.1 coordinate 36,221, forward strand.
TCCTGAAAAGCACGACGGCGACCACCACGGCCGCCGCCACATACAAACCGTCCACGGCCACGAGCGGCACGAGACGCGCCTGATACATCGCGGCAGGCACGTCGATGAGCGCGTGCACGAGGATCGCGAGCGGCAAAATCCCCTTCCATCCTGCGCGCACACCGCGCCACATCAGCACCGACAAGCCAATCTGGAACACGAACGCGGCCGTGCGCTCGAGCGCGAACACGCCCGCGAACAGCGGCGAAAGGCTAGCGAGAATCAGATGCACGCGCAAGACCGAGTCCATCGTGAGATTGGAGAGATGCTCGTCGAGATCGCCGCGATTCGCGAGCACCGCGAACACGATCCATTGCAACTGCACGAGCACGCCGACGAACCACGCCTCCGCACCCGCATGGCCGATGCCGTAGCCGAAGGCCGAGCTGTCTGCGGGCGCGTTGGACTTGCCTGCGCCGCGGCGCGCGATGAGCCGCATGGCGATATAACGCCCGACCTCCTCGCAGACGCCCGCCGCGAGCGCGCCGTACAGCACGAAGAAAACGGGGTTCGAAAGGACCTGCGCGACGGCGGCGTTGCCGTGCAGCATGTAGTCGTTGATGGCGCGCTCGATCACAGCCACGAACAACGCGAAGATGGCGACGCCCGTGACCGTATCGCGCCAGTCGAGCGCGAACGGCACACGCAGCCGGCGATACAGCGATACGGGCAAGGCGGCGACAAACAGCGTCGCGAGCGATAGGCAGACGAGCGTGATCGGAGCTACGGACATGGGCTTCCTTATGACGTTCGGCACGCACGCACGCGCGCCGCAGCCCGAATGATCGCAGATATCGGCGCTTGCGCGCAGCCCCGGCTGCGCGAGAGCCCCGCAATCGCGCCGTCCTCACCCCAGCGTCGAAGCCCTCACCACCAGTTCGCCCTCGAAGGCCGCCGCGCGTGCCTTGGGCGCCGCGCCCTCGATGCGCTCGTGCAGAAACTCCACCGCGCGATAGCCGATCTCGCGCGTCGGCTGGCGGATCGTCGTGATGCCGGCAAGCTCGGCCCACTCCGGATCGTCGATGACGACGAGCGCCACGCGCTGCTGCCACTGCGCGCCGAGGGCCGCTTTCAGATGCAAGGCGAGGCGCAGCGCCACCGGCGCATTGGCCGCGAACAACGCGCAACGCGCACCGCGTGCCAGCGCCTGGGCCACGTGGGTGTCGAGCGCCGCGAGCGCGGTTTGCACGGTGGCTTCGTCGTGGAGATCGAGCACGTGCGTGAGGCCGCGGGCCGCGCCCTTCGTAGCCTGCATCGACTCGCGAAACGCCGCTTCGCGCTCGCGCCGCGAACTCACCTGTTCGAACGGCTGCACGACGAACACGATGTCGTCGTAGCCGCGCGCAAGCAGATGCTCCGTGCCGAGGCGCACGGCCGCCGCGTTGTCGAGGCCGACCATGTCCGCATCGAGGCCGTCGACGGTCCGGTCGATCAGCACGGCCGGAATGCCGCCGCTGCCCACGGGTTTCAACATCGATTCGCGCACGCCGAGTGCGTTGACGATCACGCCTTCCACGCGATACGTGGTGAGCAGCTGGAGATAGCGCCGCTCCATGTCGATCTCGTTCGCCGCGTGGCAGATGAGCGGCATGTAGCCGAGCGCGTGACACGCCTCTTCCACGCCCTGCAGAATCTCCACCGAATAGGGATTGGCGAGATCGGCGATCAGCAGGCCGAGCAGACGGTTGCGGCCGCGCTTGAGCCCGCGCGCCATCTGGTTGGGGCGATAGTCGAGCCGCTCGATCGCCGCCTCGATGCGCGCGCGCAGGTCGGGCGAAAGCACACCCAGCTCGCCGTTCAGATAGCGCGAGATGCTGGTCTTGCCGGTGCCGGCTTCGCGCGCCACGTCGCTGATGGTCGCGCGGCGCGGCGCCGTGGCCGCGGCGCCCTTTTCCGCCGTATCGACGTCATGCTCGCGATCCGCGCCGCCCGCAGCCATGCTCATCGCGCGAGCACCTCGCGGTTGACGACGTTCACATCGAGCGTGCCAGCGAGCGCCGCGACGAGGTTCTCCGCTGCGCAGCGCGCCATCGCGTGACGCGTCTCGTGCGTGGCCGAGCCGATGTGCGGCAGCGCCACCACGTTCGGCATGCGCAGCAGCGGCGACGCGGGATCGATCGGCTCGCGCTCGAACACATCGAGGCCCGCGCCGTGGATCGTGCGAGCTTCGAGCGCGGCGATCAGCGCTTTTTCGTCGACGGTCGCGCCGCGCGAGGCGTTGATGAGAATCGCGCTCTTCTTCATCTTCTTCAACTGTTCCGCGCCGATGAGATGGCGCGTGGCGTCGGTGAGCGGCACCTGGAGGCACACGAAGTCCGAGCTTGCGAGCAGCTCGTCGAGTTCGACCCGGCGCGCGCCATAGTTGCGCTCGGCCGCTTCGTTCGGACTGCGGTTCGTGTAGAGCACCTTCATGTTGAAGCCGAGCGCGGCACGGCGCGCCACGGCGCCGCCGATGCGCCCGAGCCCCACGATGCCGAGCGTTTTGCCCTGCACGTCCACGCCGAATTGCGCCGGGCCGATGCTGCCCTTCCACTGGCCCGCCTTGACCCAGTCGGCCAGCTCGACCACGCGGCGCGCGCTCGCGAGGATCAACGAGAAGACAGTGTCGGCCGTCGATTCGGTCAGCACGTCGGGCGTGTGGGCGAGCACGATGCCGCGCTTGGTGAGATCGGGCACGTCGAACTGGTCGTAGCCCACGGAGATCGTCGAGAGCGCCTTCACGCGCGAACCGTCCAGCATCGCCGGTGTGATCTTCACGCTCGCGCCGATCGCGCCGTCGGCGTCTTTTAGCGCGGCGGCGAGTGCGCCGGGCTGGTCGGCATCGACGTCGATCAGTTCGGCATGCTCGCGCAGATAGTCGGCGACATCGGCGGGCAAGGCTTTGTAGACAACGATTTTCGGCTTCATAAGTGCGCTAGAAAAGAGAGGTTATTTTCCGTGAGCCGGCGATGCATAACCACGGGCGGCGGCGCGCTGCGGCTTGACGGCGAGCGTGAGGCCCACTGAAACGAGCAGCGCCGCGCTCATGAACGCATAGGATGCCGCAGGCGAGCCCGTCGCGCCATTCAGATACCCGACCACATAGGAGCCGACGAACGAGCCGAGCGCGCCCATGCTGTTGATGAGCGCCATCGCACCGCCGGCCACGTTCTTCGGCAGCAGCTCCGGCACGATCGCGAAGAACGGGCCATACGGCGCGTACATCGCCGCACCCGCCACCACGAGCAGCGCGTACGAGATCCAGAAGTGCGTCGAGCCGAGTGCGTAGGAGAGCGCGAAGGCGAGCGCGCCGACCAGCAGGAACGGCCACACGAAGGCGCGGCGATTGTCGAGCTTGTCCGACGCCCACGAGGCGGCCAGCATCGCAATGGTCGCCGCGAGATACGGCACGGCGGAGAGCCAGCCCGTTTCGACCATGCCGAGCGCCGAGCCGTTCTTCACGATAGAGGGCAGCCACAGCACGAAGCCGTACACGCCGATGCTCCAGCAGAAGTACTGCGCCGAGAGCAGCATCACGGCAGGCGTGCGGAACGCCTCGGCATAGTTGCGCACCGGCTTGATGGCGGCCTGCTCGGCGCGCATCGCGGCGTCGAGTGCGCGCTTTTCATCGTCGGAGAGCCAGTTGACTTGTGCGGGCTTGTCGCGCACGAGCAACCACCAGCACACGGCCCACAGCACAGCCGGCACGCCTTCGGCGATGAACATGTGACGCCAGCCGAAGGCATGCACGAGATAGCCCGAGACCACCGACATCCACAGCACCGTGACCGGATTGCCGAGGATCAGGAACGTGTTGGCGCGCGAGCGCTCCTTCTTCGTGAACCAGTTGCTGATGAAGATGAGCATGGCGGGCATCACGGCCGCCTCGACCACGCCGAGCACGAAACGGATCGCCATGAGCGACGGAATGTTCGTGACGACGCCCGTGAGCGCGGCGCAGCCGCCCCACAGCACGAGGCTCACGAACACGAGCGTGCGCACGCTGCGGCGCTCCGCATACACGGCGCCCGGCAGCTGGAAGAAGAAGTAGCCGAGGAAGAACAGCGCGCCGATCAGCGACGAGAGCCCCGGGCTGATGCCGAGATCGCGATTGATGCCGGCCGCCGAGGCGAAGCCGTAGTTGGCGCGGTCGAGATAGGCGAGGCTGTACGTGATGAACACGATCGGCATGATTGCCCACCAGCGGCGCGGTGCGAGCGAGGTTGAGGTCATCGGTGTCTCCAGTTGAATGGGGCTCGGTACCTGACAGTGCCGCCCTCTGGTCTCATGTTGTCTGGCGCGCCGCACTTTGCGTTGCGCCGCCTGTTCCGCTATGCGGCTGCCTGCGTTTGCGCGGCTTCGAGCGCATCGAGCTGCGCGCGCGTCGGCAAGCCTTCCGAGTCGCCGATCACCTGAACGGCCAGCGCGCCGATGCGGTTGCCGCGAGCCACGGCCGCGGCAAGCGACCGGCCCTCGAGCAGCGCGCTCACCACGCCCACGGCAAAGCCGTCGCCGGCGCCCACGGTATCGACCACGCGCTCCACGCGCTGCGCCGCGACGCGGCCCTGCTCGCCTTCGGCCGTGGCGTAGTACGCGCCCTCTGCGCCGAGCTTTACGATCACGCCGCGTGCGCCGCGCGCAAGATAGAACTGCGCGATGGCTTCCGGGTCGTCCGAACCCGTCAGCACAAGGCCTTCACCGACGCCGGGCAGTACCCAGTCGGCGAAGCTCGCGAGTTCGTTGAGCGTGCCAACCATTTCGGCTTGCGAGCCCCACAGCGTCGGGCGCAGATTCGGGTCGAACGAGATCGTGCGCCCCGCGGCGCGCATCTCGTGTGCAAGCTTGAACGCCAGTTCGCGTGAAGAGGAAGAGATGGCGGGCGCCACGCCGCTCAGGTGCAGATGGCGCGCGCCGAGCACATAGTCGGCCTGATAGTCGCGAGCCGAGAGCTTGCTCGCCGCCGAGCCGCGACGGAAATACTCGACAGCGGGATCGCTGCCGTCGTCGTTCTTCGACTTGAGCTGGAAGCCGGTCGGAAAGCGTGTGTCGGTGCTCACGCAACGCGCGTCGATGCCTTCGTGCGCGAGCACGTCGCGCACGAACTGGCCGAACGAGTCGGCCCCCACGCGGCTCATCCAGCCCACCTTGAAACCGAGGCGCGCGAGGCCGGTCGCGACATTGAGCTCCGCACCCGCCGCGCGCTTCGTGAAATGCGCGACCTGGGCGAGCGGACCCGGCTCCGTGGCGACGAACATCGCCATCGCTTCGCCGTAGGTGATGACATCGAGTGCTTCGGTCATGAGATGCGTTCCTGATGAATCGTATGGAGTCTGGTGCGCGGTTTCGAGGCTTCGCGCGGCGCTCAAGCGGCCGCGAGCCATTCGACGTAATGCGCGGCGTCTGCGTGTACGCGCGCCGGATCGAACGGAAACTCGATGCCGCGCGGCACGTGTGTCGGCAGCAGCGCGAGTGCGGCGCGGCACAGCGCGTCGTCGTCGCCCGGCGCGGCAGCGAAGCGGCGCGCGCCCTCGCCCACCACGGCCTTGCAATGGATGTATTCGACGTGCGGCGCGAGCGCGGCGGCGGCGAGCAGCGGCGGCTCGCCCGGCCATTGCCAGTTGCCGATGTCGAATGTCATCCCGATCACACCCGGCGCGCCGCCGTCGCGCAGCGCGTTGAAGAGGCCGATGAACTGGTCGAGCTTGCCACCCTGGTCGAGCTGGCCGTTCTCGACGACGACGCGCGGGCCGTTGCGCGCGTCAACGATGTCGCCCGTGCGTGCGCCCAGTGCTTCGAGCAGGCTCGCGAGGCGCGCCGCGCTGGCGTCGCCGGAGAAACCGCCCAGTTGCAGCTTCACGAAACGCGCACCGAGCGCCCGTCCCGCGGCGACCGCGGCGCCAAGCGCCGCCTCGTTTAGCGCGCCATCGTCGCCATAGAGCGCGTCCGGTGTGGACCAGACGCGCCACAACCCTTCGTCCGCAAGCGCCTTTCCGAGCGCGCGCAGCGCTTCGGGCTGCGCGTCGGCATCGTGCATCAGCTCGCGCCGCACCTCGAACGCGTGCGCGCCCGCGCGCCGCGCGAGCCGGCTCCACGCCGCGTGACCGTCACGCCAGATTGCCTGCGCCCCGAACGCGCTCGCCACGATTGCTACTTCCGCCATTGCCGTCATCCCGTTGCCTGCCGTCGCGCACTTCGTTTTTTGGAACCGGTTCCAAATCCAGCCCGAAAAAAAGCGCCTGCGCGCCGGTTAATTAGAGCGGATAGTGCGCGTTAGCCGCTTGGGCCGCCATTCTGGATTGCCCTGGGTCTGGTGGATCAGGCGCCAGGAACATCGGCGAGACACAGTTCCAGGAAGCGCTGCGCAACGCGCGAAGCCGCGCCCGCGTGCGGCACCAGGATGGAAAAGCGCCGCGCAAGCGGCTCGGGCCCAAGGCGGATCTGCCGCAAGGCGCCGTTCTCGTGACGCATCGACATGGCTGATACGAAGCCGATGCCCATACCTGCTCGCACCGCCTCCTTCACGCCCTCCACGCCCGCGATCTCCAGCGCAACGCGCATGGGCACGCCGGCGCGAGCGAACGCCCGCTCGACCACCTGGCGCACGCCCGAGCCATCCTCGCGCAGGACCAGCGGCCACTGCGCGAGCGCTCCCACCGTGATGGCCGGCATCGCGGCGGCCGTCTCCCCCTGCGCGTCGAGCTGCGACGCCAGTGCGTGAGAGCGCGGCACGATCGCGACGATTTCGTCCTCGTGCCAGGCATGCACGGCGGTATCCGGCGGCAGTTGCTCGCCCACCGGGCCCTCGATCAGCGCGATATCGACTGCGCCGAGCATGCCCACGACGTCCGTCGAATTTCCGCTCGACGTTTCGAGCTTGACCTGCGGATAGCGGCCGTGGAACTGCGCCACCAGATACGGCAGCCGGTAGCTCGCGGGCGTGGTGGTCGCGCCGATGCGCAGCGTGCCGCGCTCGAGGCCGCGCAACGCGTCGCGGTAGGTGAGCGCGTCGCGCCAGGTGTCGCGCAGGCGCGCTGCGTAGCCCGCGAGCTGTTCGCCTGTGGGCGTGAGGCGCACCCCCCGGCCGTCGCGCTGATACAGCGGCTCACCGATCTCCTCCTGCAGCAGCCGCAACTGGCCCGAAACGGCCGGCTGCGACAAATGCAGTGCCAGTGCAGCTCGACTGATATTGAGATGCTCGGCGACAGCAGCGAAAGTTATCAGTTGTTCCGGGGTCATCGGGGGAAACCATCGTGTTGTCCTATATATTACGTCACAAATCACGATTTTTCATATCGATATACCTAAATTAGGATTAGGCCATTCGATAGCGACCTGTTCGCTACCCCATTTTTCCGCCGCATCGCCCGGTAGAGAGGCCGTCATGTCTACACCCAGTCTTGCCCGCTCGTTGCCGTCCACCCGCGGGCAGCTCAACGGCGTCCTGTTCGTCGCGCTCTTCGCGGCCGCCGTCACCAGCGTCGCTTCGCTGCCCGCCATCGCCGGGCTCGGCATGAGCCCGCTGATTGTCGGCATCGTCGCGGGCGCGATTTACGGCAATGCGCTTCGCGACGGCATGCCCGAAAGCTGGGCCGCCGGCGTGAACTTCTCCGCGCGCAAGCTGCTGCGCATCGCCGTGGCGTTCTTCGGACTGCGCGTGAGCCTGCAGGAAATCGCCCAGGTCGGCGTGCCGGGGCTCGTCGAGTCGGTCGTGATCGTCGTGAGCACACTCGTGATCGGCACCTGGGTCGGCATGAAACTGCTCAAGCTCGACCGCGACACCGCCATTCTCACGGCGGCCGGCAGCGCGATCTGCGGCGCAGCGGCCGTGCTCGCCTTCGAATCCACATTGCAATCGAAGCCGCACAAGAGCGCCATGGCTGTCGGCAGCGTCGTGCTGTTCGGCACGCTTTCGATGTTCCTCTACCCGGTGCTGTTCCGCGCGGGCTGGCTGCATCTCGACACGCTCGGCGCGGGGCTCTTCTTCGGCGGCACGATTCACGAGGTCGCGCAGGTGGTGGGCGCCGCGAGCAACGTGAGCCCGGAGGCCACGCACATCGCCACCATCGTCAAGATGACGCGCGTGATGCTGCTCGTGCCTGTGCTGCTCGTGCTCGGCGTGTGGCTCAATCGCTCGGCGCGCAGCAAGGCAACGGCCGACGGCCACGCCAGCCAAGGCGGCGCGCGCAAGCTCGCGGTACCCTGGTTCGCGCTCGGTTTCCTCGCGCTCGTGATCGTCAATTCGCTCCACGTGCTGCCCGAGACGGCCACCCACGCGGTCAACACGCTCGACACCTTCGCGCTGACCATGGCGATGACGGCCCTCGGCATCGAGACGCGCGTCTCGCAGATTCGCCAGGCCGGCCCGCGGGCGCTGACCGCCGGTTTCATCATCTACCTCTGGCTGGTCGGCGGCGGTCTCGCGATCACCTGGGGCGTGCAGCGCCTGTTCGGATGACCCGGCGCCCGAGGGCCGCGCGCCCCGACCCGATCCCTTGTGCGCCGGCGCTCCCGGCCACCGGCCCCGCCTGCGGCGGGGCTGTTTGCGTTTCTGCGCGCGGCCCCCTTACGCCATCTCGCGTGCGCACGCCACACGCGAACCAGGCGCGAGCGTTGCGAGCGATACTGTGCGTTGCTGCCCGTTGCGTGGGCAGCGGCCGCGCGGGCCGTGGCGAGCACGGCCATGAACGCAAGGGGACGACCGATGGCATACGAACTCTATTACTGGGACGGTCTGCAGGGCCGGGGCGAATTCGTGCGGCTCGCGCTGGAAGAGGCGCAGGCGCCCTACGTGGACGTGGCGCGCGGCGAGAAGAAGGACGGCCTCGGCATCGGCGCGATGATGGGCGAACTGGGGAGCGACGAACCGTATCCGCCCTACGCCCCGCCCTTCCTCAAGGACGGCGACCTGATCGTGCCGCAAACCGCCAATATCCTTTTCTATCTCGGCCCGAAGCTCAAGCTCGCGCCGCGCGACGAGAGCTTGCGCATCGTCGCGAACGGCCTGCAACTGACGATCGCGGACCTCGTGACCGAAGCGCACGACACCCATCATCCGATCGCGAGCGGGCTCTACTACGAGGACCAGAAGGACGCAGCGAAGGCGCGCTCGGCGGATTTCATCGCGCATCGCATTCCGAAATTCATGAGCTATTTCGAGCGCGTGCTCGCGCAGAATCCGGAAGGCCCGCGCCACATGGTGGGCAACGCGCTCAGCTATGTCGATCTGTCGATGTTTCAGATCGTCGAGGGCCTGCGCTACGCCTTTCCAAAAGCGACGAAGCATTTCGCGGATCACTATCCGCATGTCGTCGCGCTGCGCGACGCCGTGGCCAAGCGCCCGAATATCGCCGCCTATCTCGACTCGGAGCGGCGGCTGCCGTTCAACGAAACGGGCATCTTCCGGCACTACCCCGAACTCGACCGGGCCGTGCGCTGAATGCGCGCGGGCCGAGGAAGGCGTCCGCCACCGCCTGGTTTCGTGCACGCGGCGCGCAATTGCCGCGCAGTTGCTGCATTGACCCGTTATGCTTCCCGCCGCACGTCGCGCCCTGCGCGCACGCGCGGCTTTCTTTCACCCGTAACCTGACCTGCCCGCCGTGCTGTCATTCCTGCTGAAACTGCGCACCCGCGCCCGCGATCTCTTTCGCTTGTCCGACGCCCATACGATGCTGATCTGGTCGGTCATCGTCGGCGTGGCGGGCGCGTTTGCGACCGTGATCTTTCGCGAGGGCATCGCGCATGTGCAGATGCTCTTCGCGGGCAGCGAAGGCAGCCTCGTCGAGATGGCGCGTCACCTGCCGTGGCACCGGCGCATCTGGATGCCGGCGGCAGGCGGCTTCATCGCGGGATGCCTGCTGCTGCTCGCGCGGCCCAAGGCGCCCGGCAGCAGCGGCAAGGCGATGCACGCCGACTACATCGAGGCGGTGGCGATCGGCGACGGCGTCATGCCCGTGGGCACGAGCATCTGGCGCAGCCTCTCGTCGCTCTTCACGATCGCGAGCGGCGGCTCGATCGGCCGTGAAGGCCCGATGGTGCAGCTCGCCGCCCTCGCCGCTTCGCTGATCGGCCGCTGGGTCCACTTCGATCCGTCGCGGCTGCGCCTGCTCGTCGCGTGCGGCGCGGCGGCCGGTATCACCTCGGCGTACAACGCGCCCATCGCCGGCGCCTTCTTCGTGACCGAAATCGTGCTCGGCTCCATTGTCATGGAAAGCTTCGGGCCGATCGTCGTTTCCTCCGTGGTCGCCAACATCACGATGCGCGAGTTCGCGGGCTACAAGCCGCCGTACGAGATGCCCGTGTTCCCGCCGGTGACGGGCGTCGAGGTGCTGCTCTTCGTGGCGCTCGGCCTCCTTTGCGGCGCGCTCGCCCCGCAGTTCCTCATGATGATGGCCACCGCGAAAAAGGGCTTTGGGCGCATCAACGCGCCGCTGCCCGTGCGGCTCGCGCTCGGCGGTCTGGTGGTCGGCATTCTTTCGGTGTGGACGCCCGAGGTGTGGGGCAACGGCTATAGCGTCGTGAACTCCATCCTCCATTCGCCGTGGACCTGGACGGCGCTCGCCACGGTGCTCGTTTTCAAGCTCATCGCGACGGCCGCGACGGTCGGCTCGGGCGCCGTGGGCGGTGTGTTCACGCCGACGCTCTTCATGGGCGCCGTGCTCGGCTGCCTGTTCGGCCAGGGCATGCACACGCTCTGGCCCGACGGCACCTCGGCGTCGTACGCCTACGCGATGGTGGGCATGGGCGCGTTCCTCGCGGGCGCGACCCAGGCGCCGCTCATGGCGATTCTGATGATCTTCGAGATGACGCTGAGCTATCAGGTGGTGCTGCCGCTGATGCTCTCGTGCGTCGTTGCGTATTTCGTCGCGCGCGCGATCGGCAAGGCGTCGATGTACGAAATCACGCTGCATCGCAATCGCGAGGAAGCCGAACGCATGCGCCTGCGCATGACGCAGATGCGCGAGCTGGTGCGCCCCGCGCAGACGGTCGTGCTGGAGAGCGCCACGGTGCAGGAGATGACGCGCGTATTCCTCGAATATCCGGTCAAGTACCTCTACGTGACCGACGAGACGGGGCGCTTTCTCGGCGCGGTTGCGCTCGCCGACATCACCTCGGACCTGCTGCAAAAGCGCGATACCGCGCACAAGCACGCCCGCGACTACCTGAAGCCGACGTTCGACGTGCTCACGCCCGACATGCCGCTCGCCGTCGGCCTGCAGCACTTCATGTCGTTTCAGGGCGAGCGTCTGCCCGTAGTCGAAAGCACGCGCGAGCCGACGCTCGCGGGCGTGGTGTACAAGACGTCGCTGCTCGATGCCTATCAGCGCATGAACGCGGAGCGGTAGGCTTCGCCCGCGCGCGAGGCGCGTGGCAAAGCGCAGCGGATTTTCTAGAATCTAGAGGGAAACGCGCTTCGCGGCCCGCGCTGTGCGTGCGCGCACCGTCGTGCGCACAGGGGGCCAGCGAGAATCGACGCGGGGATGACCGGAGCGAAGATGAGCGAACCCTCACTCGAAGCCGTACGCCGCGACCACGCGGGCTGGATATTCTTGCACTTGCAGGGCGAGCCGTACGACCGCGGCGAGCAGCACGGCAAATTGCTCGCCACCGAAATCCGCAATGCGATTCGCACCGCGCGCTACCTCGCGAAGTGGGACACGGGCGAGGACTTCGACACCTTCGTCGACGCCGCGATCGTGCAGTTCGCGCCGCGCCTCGACACCGAATTCGCCGACGAGATCCAGGGCATCGCCGACGGCGCCGGTCTCAAGTTCGCCGAAGTGCTCGCCTGGAACGGCTACATGGACCTGCTGCAGAGCTGGTGGCCGGTTCATGTTGCGACACAGCAAGCGCAGCCCGCGGTGCGCCCCTGGCGCGGGCGGCGCGGCCACCATTGCAGCGCCTTCATCGCGACGGGCAGCGCGACGCGCGACGGCCGCATCGTCATGGCGCACAACTCGTGGGACCGCTACGCGGCCGGCGATGCCTTCAATATCGTGTTCGACATCGTGCCCGACTCGGGGCACCGTATCCTCATGCAGGGCCTGCCCGGCTGCATCTCGAGTCTCACCGACTTCTGGATCAACGGCGCGGGCCTGATGGTGACGGAGACGACCATCTCGAACTTCGTCGGCTACCGCGCGAACGGCGCGCCTGAGTTCTATCGCTCGCGACGGGCGACGCAGTATGCGTCGAGCATTGCGCAATGGTGCGAGATGTTCGCGCAGGCGAACAACGCGGGCTATGTGAACAGCTGGCTGCTCGGCGACACCAAAACGGGCGAGATCGCGCGCTACGAACTGGGCCTGCAGCACGCGGGCTTCGAGAGCACGAAAGACGGCTTCTACAGCGGCTTCAACGCGGCCACGGACCTCAAGATCCGCAACCAGGAGTGCACCGGCGAAGCCGACGACTACACCGACGTGCGCCGCAACGGCGCGCGCCGCCTGCGCTTCATGCAACTCGCGCAGGAGCACCGCGGCGCGATCGACGCCGAACTCGCCAAGGCGATGATCGCGGACCACCACGACGTCTACCTCGAGCGTAGCGACAACCCGTGCTCGCGCACGATCTGCGGCCATCTCGAACTCGACGACGCGCGCTTCGGCGGCGCCGACCACGGGCCGTTCAACCCATGGGGCGCGAACGACGGCAAGGTGGTCGACAGCGAAATGGTGCGCGATCTGTCGTTCTGGGCGCGCTGGGGCCATCCCTGCGGCCGCCCGTTCGACGCCCAGGCGTTCATGCAGCGCCATCCGCAATGGAACTGGCTCAACGGCTATATGCGCGACCGCCCGTCGTGGCCGTGGACGCGCTTCGAAGCGCTGCGCAGGCCCTCGCCTTAATCCCGCGTAACGGCAGTGCCGGCAAAAAAGCACGCGCGTTCGAGACGTGCCGGCTCATTTCCTGCCATCATGGTATTTCCGTATGCGCGTCGCGCACATGAGCCGTCCAGGCGGCTCGTTGCGCCTTCGCGTAGCGGCGCGCCGGACCGCCCCGGCTGGCGCGGCTGCCTGCGCCGCTAACCCACGTGGCGGATGCGGTACGGCGCTTGCTGCGACCTATGGGCCGCATGAGAAAGGAGGTCGAGCGATGAAAACCTCGACACTGATGACCACCGTGCTGTTGTCGGCGTCCTGCTTCGCCGCTCCGGTACGTACCGCGCAGGACTCACCGGTCACCCCGACCAGCGCGCACATCCCGCTCGCAAGTGGACAGTCCCACGCCTACGACGCCCCCGTCGCGCCCCCGGCCCCCAACGTGCCCGCGACCGCAAACGGTCCGCAACACTGGGAGTACCTCACGCTGCCCAGGTCGCATCGGCTGGACAAGACGCTCAGCCCGGACCTGCACGAGCAGACCTGAGCCTGACCGGTACCCCCGTTTGCGAACAAGCGGCAAACCAAAGTGGCGCGCATGAGCGGCAAATGAGCAGCGCGTGCGCACGCGGCGAGGGCGTGCGAGGCGGATTGTGTATGCTTGAGGCGCGGCGCTAGCGCTGCGCGCCGCAAAGCAGACCGGGCGCGAACAGAATCTGAAAAACAAACCGCACAACAAACGAGACGACGACGCGGACCGCCAACGCCGGCCGCCCGCGCAAAGGACGCCACGCATGTCAGCCTCTCGCATTCCCGACGAACCCATCGATCTGCAATTCGCCGACGTGCTGCGCGAGGTGCGCTGGCCCGCCAACAAGGACGAACTCGTGGACGCCGCGCGCGAGGCCGGCGCGAGCAACGAGGTGCTCGGCATCCTCGACGGCATGCCCGAGCAGGATTACCAGGACGTCGCGTCCGTTACGCGGCTGATCGGCAGCAACTACGGCCCTGGCCTCGGCTCCTGACGCGCGCGCGTCGTGGGCTGGCTGCACGCCGGGCTCACGCGTCGCGGCCGAACACCACGCGCGCGAGGAAAGTCCCCAGCACGGCTTCGACGACTGGCGGCGTGACATGCTGCGGATCGGCCGTGGCGAGAAACTGCACCCCGTCGCACAGCCCCATCAGCCCGAGCGCGAGCAATTGGGGATCGAGCGGCACCGGCATGCCCGCGCGCGCCGCGAACTCCTCGATGTACACGGCAAGACTCTCGCGCTTTTCCTTCATGAAGGCGTTGTAGCGCGTGCGAAAGCGCGCGTCGCGCGCAGCCAGCAGCCTGGCTTCCGCCCACAGCAGGAAGACCTTGTTGTCCTGCGGCATGCGGCTGTAGTAGGCGAGCACGCGCGCCTCCATCTGCTCGCGCGAGACCTCGGTCTCGAAGATGGCGCGCAGGTCGGCCTGCATGGCTTCGTGATCGCGCCGCAGCAGTTCCACGAGCAGGTCCGACTTGCCCGAAAAGTTCGAGTAGAACGCGCCGCGCGTGTACCCCGCCGCGTGCGCGATGTCTTCGACGCTCGCGCCCACGAACCCTTTTTTCATGAACACGGCCTGCGCGGCGTCGAGCAGGCGCTCGCGCGTCTGGTCGCGGCTTTGTTCGCGGGTGAGTCGAATGCGCTTCATGGCGTGGGGCGTCGTTATGTATCACGGATGGACGCGAGTCTAGCACTGAAACATTCCTCGGATTCAGATTCGCACTCAGATACAAGGTTGTATTAGAATCCGGCTCATCATCCCAAGTCCGGGTCGGTGCGCGAGCCGCGCCGCGCCCGCGACTCAACGGCGGCGCAGCCGGTCCGGCGGCATTGCGGTCTGCGTGCGCACCCAGCCTATCGAGGTCCAGGTGAATCGTCGCGGTCGTGGCGCATCGAGCAGAATGCGCAGTGGTACCGGTAAGTTCAGTGCACCGTGGCGGCATGCCGCGAATGTGCTTCTCGTGCTCGGTGTGGCCGCGCTGGCTGCCTGCGGCAAGGAAAAGGAAGCCCCGCCGCAGCCGCGCCCGGTCGTCTCGATGACCGTGCACCCCGACGGCGGCGGCGTGAGCCCCGTCTATCCAGGCGATATCGAGGCGCGCAACGCCACGCCGCTTTCGTTTCGCGTGAACGGCAAGATCATCGAGCGCAGCGTGCGCCTGGGCGACAGCGTCAAGCCCGGCCAGACCCTCGCGCGGCTCGATCCTGCAGACTTCGAAAAGAACGCGGCCAGCGCGCAGGCCCAGTTCGACGCCGCGCAGCATCGCCTCGTCTTCGCGAAGCAGCAGCTCGATCGCGACACGGCCCAGTCGGCGGCCAATCTCATCGCCCGCGCGCAGCTCGAACAGACGCAGGATGCCTACGCCTCGGCCGCGGCCCAGCGCGATCAGGCGCAGCAGCAGCTCGCGCTGGCAAAGAACCAGTTGCGCTACACACAGATCGTAGCGGACCACGCGGGCGTCATCACCGCCGAAAACGCCGACACCGGCCAGAACGTGCAGGCCGGCCAGGCCGTCTACCAGCTCGCATGGAGCGGCGACGTCGACGTGGTATGCGACCTGCCAGAGCGCGCCGTGGCCGCGCTGCACACCGGCGACACCGCGCAGGTCACGCTCGGCGCCCTGCCCGGTCGCCACTACACGGCGCGCCTGCGCGAACTCGCCGCCGCGGCGGACCCGCAAAGCCGCACGTGGCGCGCGAGGCTCACGCTCGAACGTCCCGATGCCGACGTGCGTCTCGGCATGACCGCCAACGTGGCGTTCGCGGCACCGAGCGAGGCCAACGCGCCGGCCGCGTTTACCGTGCCGGCCACCGCGCTCTTCCACGACGGCGCAGCGCCCGCCATCTGGGTCGTCCACGCGCCCGACAACGTGCTGCAATTGCGGCGCGTGAACATCGCGCGCTACGACGCGCGCACGATCACCGTGGCGGGGGGATTGCAGGACGGCGAACGCATCGTGCTGCAAGGCGTCCATACCGTCCACGCGGGCGAGCAGGTACGGCCGGTGGCGCCGCTGCATCCCGAGGACTTCGCGTCATGAGCCAGACGATGGACTCGGGTCCCGGCGCCGATCACGAAGAGGGCCGCTTCAACCTGTCGGCGTGGGCACTGCGGCATCGGGCGCTCGTCACCTTTCTCGTTGTGCTGGCAACGATATTCGGCGCGCTCGCTTATACGCGTCTTGCGCAGTCGGAAGATCCGCCCTTCACGTTCCGCGTGATGGTCATCCAGACCTTCTGGCCCGGTGCGAGCGCGCGCCAGGTCGAGGACCAGGTGACGACCCGCATCGGCCGCAAGCTGCAGGAAACGCCTTATATCGACTTTCTGCGCAGCTATTCGCGGCCCGGCGAATCGCTCGTGTTCTTCACGATGAAGGACTCCGCGCCCGTGAGCGAAGTGCGTGAGACCTGGTACCAGGTACGCAAGAAGGTCGGCGACATCGCGTACACGCTGCCCCAGGGCGTGCAAGGGCCGTTCTTCAACGACGAGTTCGGCGACGTCTACACCAACATCTACGCGCTGGAGGGCGACGGCTTTTCGCCTGCGCAACTGCACGACTACGCGGACAAGCTGCGCGAGCAGCTGCTGCGCGTGCCCGACGTCGGCAAGGTCGATTATTTCGGCGATCCGCAGCAGCGCATCTACATCGAAATTCCGAACACGCAGCTCACACGCCTCGGCATCTCGCCCACGCAACTCGGCCAGGTGATCGGCGCGCAGAACAGCGTCTCCGCCGCAGGTACGCTCACGACCGCCGACGACCGCGTGTTCGTGCGCCCGAGCGGCCAGTACGAGGACCTCGAGGCGCTCGCCGATACACTGATCCGCGTGAACGACCGCACGTTTCGCCTCGGCGACATCGCGACGATCCGGCGCGGCTACGACGAGCCGCTCGCCACGCAGATGCGCTTCCAGAACCAGGCCGTGCTCGGTATCGGCCTCACGATGCAGCCGGGCGGCGACGTGATCCGTCTCGGCAAGGCGCTCGATGCGCGCGTCGAGCAGTTGCGCGCGCAACTTCCCGCGGGCCTGAGGCTCGTGGAGGTGTCGAGCATGCCCGATGCGGTCTCGCGCTCGGTGGACGACTTCGTCGAAGCCGTGGCCGAGGCCGTGGGCATCGTGCTGCTCGTGAGCCTCGTTTCGCTGGGCGTGCGCACGGGCATGGTGGTCGTCATCACCATTCCGATCGTGCTCGCCGTCACCTCGCTCGCGATGTACCTCTTCGGCATCGGTCTGCACAAGGTGTCGCTCGGCACGCTCGTGCTCGCGCTCGGCCTGCTCGTGGACGACGCCATCATTTCCGTCGAGATGATGGCGGTGAAGCTCGCGCAGGGCTGGAACCGCACGCGCGCCGCTGCATTCGCCTACACCAGCACCGCGTTCCCGATGCTGACCGGCACGCTCGTCACCGTTTCGGGTTTCCTGCCCATCGTGCTCGCGAGGTCGAGCACCGGCGAGTACACCCGCTCGATCTTCCAGGTGTCCGCCATCGCGCTGATCGCCTCGTGGTTCGCGGCCGTCGTGCTGATTCCGCTGCTGGGCTACCGGCTGTTGCCGGAGCGCAAGCCCGATCCGGATGCGGCGCACGCCGCCCATGGCGACGATCACGAGCACGAGATCTACGACACGCGTTTCTATCGGCGGCTGCGTGGCTGGATCGGCTGGTGCATCGAGCGCCATGCCATCGTGCTCGTGCTGACCATCGCGCTGTTCGTGGCCGCGCTCGCGTGCTTCAAGCTCGTGCCGCAGCAATTCTTCCCGAGTTCCGACCGGCCCGAGTTGCTCGTGGACGTGCGCCTGCCCGAAAGCGCCTCGATCGATGCGACGCTGCGCCAGACGAAGCGCCTCGAAGCGGCGATCAAGGGCCGCCCCGAGATCGACCATTTCATCGATTTCGTCGGCACCGGCGCGCCGCGTTTCTATCTGCCTCTCGATCAGCAGTTGCAGCAGCCCAATTTTGCGCAGTTCGTGATCACGACGAAGTCGGTCGAAGATCGCGAAAAGCTCGCCAGCTGGCTCGAACCGATGCTGCGCGACAAGTTCCCCGCCATCCGCACGCGCCTCTCGCGGCTCGAGAACGGGCCGCCGGTCGGCTACCCCGTGCAGTTCCGCGTGAGCGGCGACGACATTCCGACCGTGCGCGACATCGCGAACAAGGTGGCGGCGACGATGCGCGCCGATTCGCGCACCGACAACGTCAGTTTCGACTGGGACGAACCGGCGGGACGCTCGCTGCACTTCCAGATCGACCAGCAAAAGGCGCGCGCGCTCAATGTCTCGTCGCAGGACATCGCCAACTTCCTGCAGATGACGTATTCGGGCTATACCGTCACGCAGTTTCGCGAGCGCGACAAGCTCATCAGCGTCGATCTGCGCTCGCCCGCTGCCGAGCGCGTCGATCCGGCCCGCCTGCTCACGCTCGCCATGCCTACGCCCAACGGCCCGGTGCCGCTCGGAGCGCTCGGGCATCTCGCCAACGATCTGGAGTACGGCGTGATCTGGTCGCGCGACCGGCAGCCGACGATCACCGTGCAGTCCGACGTGCGAGCGGGCGCACAGGGCATCGACGTCACGCATGCGCTCGACGGCAAACTGGAGTCGATCAAGCGCGCGCTGCCGCCCGGCTACCACATCGAGGTGGGCGGCTCCGTCGAGGAAAGCGCGAAGGGCCAGGCGTCCATCTTCGCGCAGTTGCCGGTGCTCGCCATTGCCGTGCTCACGCTGCTCATGATCCAGCTGCAAAGCCTCACGCGCGTGCTGATGGTCGTGCTGACCGCGCCGCTCGGCCTGATCGGCGTGGTGATCGCCCTGCTCCTGTTCGGGCAGCCGTTCGGCTTCGTGGCCATGCTGGGCGTGATCGCCATGTTCGGGATCATCATGCGCAACTCGGTGATCCTCGTGGACCAGATCGAAACGGACATCCGCGCCGGGAACAAGCGCTTCGACGCCGTGGTGGGCGCCACGGTGCGCCGCTTCCGGCCCATCATGCTGACCGCCGCGGCCGCCGTGCTCGCGCTCATCCCGCTCTTGCGTTCGAACTTCTTCGGACCGATGGCGACGGCGCTAATGGGCGGCATCACGATTGCGACCGTGCTCACGCTGTTTTTCCTGCCCGCGGCTTACGCGGCCGCGTTCCGCGTGCGCAGCAGCGAGACTGACGAGACCGGCACGACGCCGGAACAGGCATCATGAAGACGGATTCTTGGACATTGGCGTCGGGCCCGCGTGCAACGGCGCGTTCGCCCGCAACACGTTTTCCGCACGCGCCCGGCTTGCTCGCCGCATGCGCCGCGCTCGCGCTGGCCGGCTGCGCGATGGGACCGACCGGTGAGCCGCCCGCCATGCCGCAGCCCGAGCACTACGGTGTGCAGGCGCAACCGGCACAGACGGTCGCCGCCCAGGGCGTCGCGCAGCAGTTCGTGACGGGCGCGGAACCGGTGCCGCAATGGTGGACGCTCTACGGCTGCGACGCGCTCGATGCGCTCGTGAACGAGGGCCTCGCCAACAGCCCGAACCTCGCCGCCGCCGACCACAACCTGCAAGCGGCGCGCGAGCAGTTGCGCGGCCAGATCGGCAGCTCGCTGCTGCCGACGGTCGACGCCATCGGCATCGCGCAACGCCAGCAGCAACCCGCGATCCCACAGTTCGGCATCGACCGGCTGCAATACGCGATCTTTGCGGGCTTGATCGACGTTCGCTACACCTTCGACGTGTTCGGCGCGACCCGCCTGAACAACGCGGCGCTCGCCTCGCGCGTGAACGTGCAGGCGTTCCAGTTCGAGGCCGCGCAGCGCGCGCTCGCGGCGAACATCGTGGCAAGTGCGCTCGGCGCGGCAACGCTGCATGCGCAGATCGACACGACCGAACAGCTGATCGCGCTCGCCAATGCGCAGGCCGACGACGTGCAAAAGCGCTACGCGCTCGGCTCGGCCTCGCGCACCGATCTGCTCAGCGCGCAGCAGAGCGCGGCGTCGCTCGCGGCGAGCCTGCCGGGGCTGCGTCAGCAATGGGTCGCACAGCGCCATGCGCTCGCCGTGCTGATCGGCCGCACACCCGACCAGGCGCCGCCCGACCTCGATCTCGCCAGCCTGACCTTGCCCGCGCAGGTACCGGTAGTCATCCCTTCAGAACTCCTGAGAACCCGACCCGACATCGAAGCCGCCGAAGCCACGCTCAAGGCGGCCGCGGCGGGCGTCGGCGCCGCCACCGCGCAGATGTACCCGAGCATCACGCTTTCGGCGGCGCTCGGCCAGGGCGGCTTCAGCTGGCCGGTGGTGACTTCCGGCGCGGGCGCGCTGTGGGCGATCGGCGCTTCGCTTTCGCAGCCGATTTTCCACGGCGGCGCACTCGTTGCGCAGCGGCGTGCGGCGTTGCAGTCCTATGAGGCAGCCAACGACACCTATAAGCAAACGGTGCTCACGGCGTTCCAGGATGTCGCCGATCGTCTCGCCGCGCTCGATCACGACGCCCAGGCGCTCGACGCAGCCAGTACCTCGGCACGCACGGCCCAGGGCGTCTACGAGGACACCCACGCGCGCTACAGGTTGGGCGCGGTGCCGTGGTACGCGGTGCGCCAAAGCGAGCAGCAATGGCGTAACGCGCGGCTCGACGAAATCCGCTACCGCGGCACCCGGCTTGCCGATACGGCCGCCCTCTTCCAGGCGATGGGCAATCCGCCGGTCAACCCGGCGACGCTCGGCAGCGGGCGCGGGACGGACACGGCCGCTGCCGCATCGGACGCTGGAGCCGCCGCACAAGGCAAGTAACACTCGCGATTGTCCGGGCGTCTCGGCGTACCATGATCGCAAGCGCCGCGCACCTCGGTGCAACCGCTTCATGGAGACGACAGCATGTCCCGTCCATCGCTCGACTTCTGGTTCGACCTCGCCAGCAACTACAGCTATCTCAGCGTAATGCGCATCGCCGCGCTCGCCGAACGAAATGGCGTGGATGTTTACTGGCGGCCCTTCCTCCTCGGCCCCATTCTCGACGCACTCGGCTGGGAAGGTCCGCCCTTCGTCGTGCAGAAGGAAAAAGGCGCCTATGTGTGGCAGGACATGCGCCGGCAGTGCCGCAAATACGTGCTGCCGTGGCAACAACCCAGCGAGTTTCCCCGCCGCACCGTGCTCGCGACGCGCATCGCCGTGCTCGCCGCCGACGAGCCGTGGCTGCCCGACTGGTGCCGCGCCGTCATGACGCGCAACTATGGCGACGACCGCGAAGTCGATTCGCCCGAAGCCGTCGCACAGATGCTCACCACGCTCGGATTGCCGGCACAACGGCTCATCGAGGAAGCCGGCAGCGAGGCGAACCGGCTGCGCCTGCGCGAGCGCACCCAGGCGGCTCGCGATCTCGGCATCTTCGGCGCACCGACGTTTTTCGTCGGCGAAGAGATGTTCTGGGGTAACGACCGGCTGGAAGACGCCATCGAAGCGGCGCTCGGCGCGCCGCAGAACCGGGACACTGCGTAGTCCTGTTCTTTGCGCATCACTACCGTGGAGCTGTTCGTATTCCTGCCTGTTCACGCCGTCACGTATTCGCGCGGTTCGCACAGCCAAACCTTCGGACTGCGTTCTGACGATGTGTTTTGAGGCGCGATGCCTCATACGGCCTGCCTGTGAACAAAGCCTTTGGCGTCAGCCAGTTAGCTTCGATATCCCAGGGTTATGAACAGGGGCTTCAACAAAAACTGTGGAAAAGTCGGCACGAGAGTTACCCACAGATTTCGTTGACAGCCCTGTGGAAAAGCCCTGGAAAGCTCGACCAACTCCTTGGCCCACAAGGAAATTCCGCTGACCAAACAAAACACGGCGCGCCGTTGCCGACGCGCCGTGTTTATCCGGCAGAACTCATCAAATCAGCATCAAGGCTTGTTCGATTCGAACAGATCCATGATCTGCTTCTTCTCTGTGTTCGTCACGTTCGGCGGCGTCATGCCGGCCGGCCCCATGCTGCCGGTCGCGCCGCTCGCGTCGCTCGCCGCACCGGCCGGGTTCGCCGAGTCCAGACCGATGCTCGCCACGAAGCCGTTACCCGGCGTCATGTCCGAGAAGAACAGTTCGTCGTTGATCGTCGTGAGGCCCTCGGGCATCGCCGGTTCTTCCTGCGGCACGCCGCGCAGCGCACGCTGCATGTACTCCACCCAGATCGGCAACGCGAGCTGCGCGCCGAATTCGCGGCTGCCGAGACTCTTCGGCTGGTCATAGCCCATCCACGCCACGGCGACCAGTGTGCGCTGATAACCGGCGAACCAGCCGTCCTTGGCGTCGTTGGTCGTACCGGTCTTGCCCTGCAGGTCGTTGCGATGGAGCACGTTGGTGCCGGCGCCCGTACCCGCCGTCGCCACCGAGTGCAGCAGGCTGTTCATCACGAATGCGTTGCGCGGCGAAAGCGTTTGCGGCGCATTCTGGCCCGCCACCAACGGCTGTGCGCGCAGGATCGGCTGGCCGCGCGCGTCGTCCACTTCGGCGATCAGATACGGGTTGATGCGATAGCCGCCGTTCGCGAACACGCTATACGCGCCCGCCGACTGCAGCGGCGTGACGAGGCCCGCGCCGAGCGCCATCGGCAGGTACGGCGGGGTCTTGTCCGCGTCGAAGCCGAAGCGCTGCGTCACGTAGTCCTGCGCGTACTTCGTGCCGATGTACGAGAGGATGCGGATCGACACGAGGTTCTTCGACTTCTGCAGCGCGAGGCGCATCGACATCGGCCCTTCGGGCTGGTCGTCGTCCTTCGGTTCCCACGCGTCGCCGCCCGGCGTGCTGGGGGGGAAGTACAGCGGCGCGTCGTTGATGATCGTCGCCGGCCCAAGGCCCTTTTCGAGCGAAGCCGAGTAGATGAACGGCTTGAAGCTCGAGCCCGGCTGACGCCACGCCTGCGTGATGTGATTGAACTTGTTCTTGTTGAAGTCGAAGCCGCCGATCAGCGCGCGGATCGCGCCGTCCTGCGGCGTGAGCGAGACGAGCGCGCCTTCGACCTGCGGCAGCTGCGTGATCTGCCAGTTGCCCTTCGCGTCCTCCATCAGGCGCACGATCGATCCCGGGCGAATGCGCAGCGCCTGCGAGGCGCGCGGCGAGAGCGCGGCCGCGACGAAGCGCAGGCCCTCGCCCGTCACCGTCACCGAGGTGCCGTCGAGCTGTTGCGCCGTCACCGACTTCGGGCCCGCGTCGGTCACGACTGCCGAAACGAGGTCGCCGTTGTCCGGGTGATCGGTGAGCGCGTCTTCGATGGCCTGCTCGCGGTCGTCGCCGTCCGCGGGCAACTGCACGAAGCCCTCCGGTCCGCGATAGCCGTGGCGGCGCTCGTAGTCCATCACGCCCTTGCGCACAGCCGCGTACGCGGCATCCTGGTCGGCCGAATCGATCGTCGTCGTCACCGTGAGGCCGCGCGTGTACGTCTCGTCCTTGTACTGCGCGTACATCATCTGGCGCACCATTTCGGCGACGTATTCGGCGTGCACGTTGTACTCGGTGCCGGCCGTCTTCGTCTGCAGCGGCTCCTTGATCGCTTCGTCGTACTGCGCTTGCGTGATGTAGCCGAGGTCGAGCATGCGCTTGAGGATGTACTCCTGGCGAATCTTCGCGCGGTGCGGATTGACGATCGGGTTATACGCCGAAGGCGCCTTCGGCAGGCCCGCGAGCATCGCCGCCTGGGCCACCGTAATGTCCTTCAGGTCCTTGCCGAAGTACACGCGCGCCGCCGCCGAAAAACCGTAGGCGCGCTGACCCAGATAAATCTGGTTCATGTACAACTCGAGAATCTGGTCCTTCGTGAGCGCGCGCTCGATCTTGTAGGCGAGCAGCATCTCGTAGACCTTACGCGTGTAGGTCTTCTCGCTCGACAGGAAGAAGTTGCGCGCGACCTGCATCGTGATCGTGCTCGCGCCCTGCGAGGCGCCGCCGTGCATCAGGTCGGCCACGCCCGCGCGCAGGATGCCGACGAAGTCCACGCCGCCGTGCTCGTAGAACCGGTAGTCCTCGATGGCGAGCACGGCCTTCTTCTGAATATCAGGAATATCCTGAAAACGCACGAGCTGACGTCGCTCTTCGCCGAACTCGCCGATCAGCACGTGATCGGCGGTATAGATGCGCAGCGGCACCTTGGGCTGGTAGTTGGTGAGCGCATCGAGCGACGGCAGTTGCGGCTCCATCACGACGAGCGCGTAGCCCACGAGCAGCGCACCGACCACGCAGAGCGTGCCGATCAGGCCGACGAACCAGAGCGCGAGCGTGGTGCCGATGGAGCGCCGCTTCGGGCTCCCGTCGCGCGGCCCGTTGCCGCCGGACCCGCCGCCCGATTCAGGCCGGCGAGGCGGCTGGCGCCCGTTGTTGAAGGAGGGTTCCCGATCTTCGTTCGGGTACTGCGGTGAAGGCGGTCGTTTGATGATAGGCATGACTGGAATGATGGGCGCGTCTCGCGCGCGCCGGCTGCGCGCAACTCGCGCGCATGGATCTCGACCACGGCGTCATGGCGCCAATGCGGCATACGACGTCGCCGGCTCAATCCCGGCGACGCGGCGCGACCGGCAACGCCCCCGTCCGGCCGCGCGGCGCGCACTATGGCACGCCACATACGAATACCCGCCCGTTCGGGCGCCATTCGCGAAATGTAACAGCGCATTCTAAAGAAATCGCGCACGCCGGGTCGCGCTTTTTTTGTAAGAGTTTCTTGGGAAACACTTCCTGCCCGATTTCTGGCCGTCCGGGCGCTCGCTTGCGTCGATCATGGTTTTATGCGCGAAAAGTTTCGTAACCGTCCTTGTGTAGCGCGATAAATTAGGCATCGACTGATTGTTGACGGCAGATTTTTGCAGGCAGGGTTGTTCCTGGTCGCGCACCTTCTCATTGCGCATCGGCGCACTCGTCTTATCATGAAAGATCTGCTACACGCCCCTGTTCGCGCCCAGGCAAGCACGCATCCATTCTTACAAAAAGCTGTTGCGCAGGCAGGCAAACCGACGTCATACGAAGCCGACCCAACGGCCCGTCGATCATGAACAAGCCCAGCGAACGCATCGTCGTCTTCGTTACGCCCGCGCAAAAGCGCGCGATCTCCGCCACCGCCGACGAGCTCGGCATCAGCCTCAGCGAACTCATGCGCCGCGCCGTGATCGCGTTCAGCGCGACGAGCGATCAGGTGAAGGCCGCGAGCATCGTCGACCGGCTGAACGCGCCGCGTCAGCCCGACGCGCTCGCGCAGGTGCTGCAAAAGGCGGCGAGACCGCTGCGTGTGGGTCGAGCGGGCGCGATCCGGCCAGCGGTGGGCGCGGCGGCGGCCATCGGTGCGAGCGACGCGAACGCGGACGCGCAAAAGGCTGGCGAAGCGGCCGCGGCTCTTCACGACGACGACGCTCACGAGGCAACGCTTCAAGCGCCAAACATACCCCTGCCCGCCGCGCACACCGACGAGGCGGACGTGAGCCATGCCGCGCGCGAAATCGCCCAGGCTGTTGCCCGGCTGAGCGCCGAAGCGGCCGCTGCAGCGCAAAGCGCCGCGCTCGATACGGCCGCCGCACAATCGCTGGACGTCGAACCGCTGCAGCCGCTGAGCTCCGCGCCCTTCGCCCGCTCCCGGCGCGACGCGAGCGATCCACGCGACGAAGCCCGCAGCGACGACGCCGCGCCCGAAGGCGGCAAATACGCCTGACACGCGCAGCATCCACGCCGCCATACACACGAGTCATAATCGGCTTAACGCCCGCTTACATACGCGCCGCGAGCGCTGGGCAGGCCCGATTCCTTTAAGTCCCTTTTAAGACGGGCCGTGGTGTAATATCCGCGATCGATAGCGGCGCCCGGCCTGCAGCGGTGCTTCACGCCGCGCAGCCAGGCCCGTTCTGATGAACACACGCGTGCAAGAAAACAGCTTCACGCTATTGCAATTGCCGCACTCGCCCCGATTTTCGCCGTGCATGCGCGCCAGGCGCAAAGCGGCGTAAGCTGGCAGATGGATCAGCCCTCTGCCGGCCGGCTGGCGCGTGAGGCCAAACCGCGAACACGCACCTCGGCCCACCACGGCCGATCTCATTTCACTGGAGGAATTCATGTCGCTTTTCGACTCCATCTCCCGCACCGTCAAGGGCCTGCTCAACGACGCCGCAGACTCGGTGCAGGATCCGTCGCGCGACGCGCGCCAGATCGTGCGTGAGCTCGACGACAGCATCGGCCGCGCGGAGAACTCGCTCGTCGAGATCCAGGCGCAGGTCGCGACGCAGCAAAGCAAGCGCGACGTGGCCGCCGACAAGGCGAAGAAGTACGAAGACGGCGCGAAGCGCGCGCTGCAATCGGGCGACGAAGCGCTCGCACGCGAAGCGCTCGGCGCGCAGCAAACCGCGGAAGCCGAACGCGACGCGCTCGCGGGCGAACTCGCGAAGCTCGAACCGTCGGTCGATCAACTGAAGCAGCAGATCGACGACATGCGCCAGCGCCGCAACGACCTGAACTCGCGCTCGAACATCCTG
Organism: Paraburkholderia sp. BR10141; assembly: GCF_056155635.1. NCBI lineage: Bacteria > Pseudomonadati > Pseudomonadota > Betaproteobacteria > Burkholderiales > Burkholderiaceae > Paraburkholderia > Paraburkholderia sp. BR10141. The sequence goes on from NZ_JBMIQH010000018.1 coordinate 62,540, forward strand.
CAGGCGAAGCAGCAGATCGCCCAGGCGAAGGATGTCGCGGCTACGGCGCTGGGCGGCATCGGCGGGAAGAATCTCGACGGCGATTTCCAGAAGCTGGAAGAAAAGGTCGCGCTCTCGAACGCGCGCTCGGACGCCCGCCTGAATTCGTCCGACCAGTCGAGCGGCAAGGCGCTCGACGACAAGCTCGCGGCGCTCAACAAGGGTCCGTCGGTAGACGAGCGCCTCGAGGCGCTCAAGAAGCAGATGAACACGCCGGCACAGTAAGCGCCTGCGTGCTGGATGCGGCGCGGCATGATCCGTGCGGCCGATGGCAATCGGCAGGCGCGCGAGAGCGCCGCATCCCCGTATCGAATGCCATGGAGACGGGCGTCAATCCGCCCGGCCTGCAACATGAAAAAGTTTCTTGCCGCTGCCAGTATCGCCGTCGCGTCGCTCGCCTTTACGGGCGGCGTTGCGTTCGCCTTGCCGAGCGTGCAGCAGATCGAATCCGCGATGTCGCAGGGTGACTGGCAGCGCGCCGATTCCGGCCTGACCGAAGTCCTGCAGGCGCATCCGGACAACGCTCGCGCGCACTACCTCTACGCCCAGGTCCTCGACCGCGAAGGTCGTTACAGCGACGCGCTCACCCAGGTCGAGCAGGCGAAGTCGCTCGATCCGCAAATCCGCTTCACCCAGCCGCAACGTTTCGCGCAGGTCGAAGCGAAGATTCGTTCCGACGCTTCACGCGCCGGCAGTGTCAACACGAACAGCACGGGCAACCCGTTCACGCAGCAGCAGTTGGCCGCGCCCGCGCCACAGAAGCGAGGTCCTGGTATGGGCATGTGGATTGGTATCGCCATCTTGCTGGTCGGCATTGTGCTCGTGCTGCGCTGGACGCTGCGTCGCGCGAAGTCCACCGAAGACGCGAAGGCCGGCGACGACCGCCGCGACCAGCTCAAGCGCGCCACCGAGTTGCTCAACGGCGTGCGCTCGCTCAAGCTCGACGTGAAGCTCTCGACCGCGCCCGGCCACGAAGCGCTCGAAAAGGAAGTCGAAGGACTCGAAGCGCAGTTGCGCAGCCTCGTCGAAACGCTTTCGAACAGCGCGAATCCGCGACCGCCGTATGAGATCGAGGATCTCGAACGCCAGTTCGCGAGCCTCAAGGCGCGCGCCGAGGGCCGCGCCGATCCGAATGCGCAGCCTGCCGCGCCCGACTACGGCAGCAACTCTCCCTACGCGCGCGAAGCCGACGCCGCCTTCGGACGTCAGCCGCAGTATCCGCCTGCGCCGCCGCAGCAACCGCCGCAGGTCATCGTGCAGCAAGGCGGCGGTGGCATGGGCGGCATGGGTGGCCTGCTCACGGGCGTGCTGCTCGGCGAAGCCCTGAATCATGGCCGTGACCGCGTGATCGAGCGCGATGTGTATGTCGACGACGAGGGCCGCAGGGTTCAGCGCGACGGCAACAACGGCGGCGGCCTCGACTTCGGCCAGGGCTCGAACGACTGGGACGACGGCTCGGGCGGCGGCGGTGTCGATATGGGCAGCAACGACAGCTCGGACGACTGGAACAACTCCTGAACGCCTGAGGCTTGCCCAGCGCACGCCGCTAAAGCAACGACGGGCTCCTTCATGGAGCCCGTTTTGCATCGGCGCAAAATACGCAGCACACACACATAACGGCGGACGCACACATGGCCAATCAAGCGCTCGGCAACGGGGGCGCGCTGCGCATCGCCATCATCGGCAGCGGTTTTTCCGGCATCGGCATGGCGATCCGGCTGCGTCGCATGGGGGTGGATTCGTTCACGATCTATGAGGCCGCCGAAGGCCTCGGCGGCACCTGGCGCGACAATGCCTATCCGGGGGCCGCTTGCGATATTCCTTCGCACCTCTACTCATTTTCGTTCGAGCTGAATCCGGCGTGGACGCGCACCTTCGCGCCGCAGCATGAAATTCTCGACTACCTACGCCATTGCGCGCACAAGTACGATGTCGAGCGCTTCATCGAATACCGTTCGCGCGTGCGCGCGGCGCGCTTCCTGGAGGCGCGCGGCGTCTGGCAGGTGGAGATCGAACGCGACGGCGCGAGCACGACGATCGAAGCCGATATGGTGATAGCCGCGAACGGTCCGCTCTCGCGCCCGGCGCTGCCGCATATCGCGGGCATCGAGCGCTTCGAAGGGACGCTCTTCCACTCGGCGCGCTGGGACCACGACTACGCGCTCGAAGGCAAGCGCATCGCCGTGATCGGCACCGGTGCGAGCGCGATCCAGTTCGTGCCGCATATCCAGCCGCGCGCGGCTCAGCTCACGGTGTTTCAGCGCACGCCACCGTGGATCATGCCGCGGCGCGACCGCGCCATCAGCGAACGCTGGCGCTGGATTTATCGGCACATGCCGTTCGCGCAACGTGTGGCGCGCGCAAAGATTTACTGGCAGCACGAATCGCGCGCGCTCGGCTTCGCGGTCGAGCCGCGCCTGCTCAAGACGCCGACGAAGTTCGCGCTGAGCTACCTCGCGCACAAGGTGAAAAATCCCGAGCTGCGCGCGCGCCTCACGCCCGACTATCGGCTGGGCTGCAAGCGCGTGCTGCTGTCGAGCGACTACTACGCTGCCCTCGCGCAGCCCAACGTCGAGCTGGTGACCGACGCGATCCGCGAGGTCGTCGCCGATGGCATCGTCACCGCCGACGGTATGCATCGGCCCTACGACGCGATCGTGTGCGGCACGGGCTTCCAGGTCAACGATGTGGACGCGCCCTTCCAGGTGACGGGCGTGGGTGGCCAGGACCTCGGCGAGACGTGGCGGCGCGACGGCCCCGAGGCCTACCTCGGCGCGAGCGTCGCGGGCTTCCCGAATCTCTTCTTCGTGATCGGGCCGAACACGGCGCTCGGGCACAACTCGATGATCTACATGATCGAGTCGCATATCGCCTATATCGCGGCCTGCATCCGCGCGCTGCAGCGCTCGGGCGCCCGCACGATGGAGGTTCGCGCCGAGGCGCAGCAAAACTGGAACGCGCGCGTGCAGGCGCGCTTCGCGCGCACCGTGTGGCAGTCGGGCTGCCGCAGCTACTACCTCACGCAGGCGGGCAAGAACACCGCGCTGTGGCCTGGCTTCACGTTCATGTTCCGCCGCAAAACGCGCCGCGTGCGCACCGCCGACTACGCGTTCGAGCGCTAGATGCGCTGCGGCTGCCCCGCGTACACGCGCGTCTCGTAGGCGAAGTTGACGGTGCCGTCCTTTTGCGTGGCCTCGAACAGCTCGCGCAGCGCCGCGAGCATCGGCTCGTGGCGTTCGTCGCCCGCGCGCGGCGCGTATGACGACGACATCAGCCGTCCGCGCAGGCCATCGAAGTCGAGCAGTTGCGCGTTCGGGAACACGGTCTGATGCTCGAAGCCATCGCCGAACCAGTCGGCCATCGCGGCCGAGTCCGGATAGGTCTCGGCCACGCGCGCGTAGTCGGGGCAAAAACGCTGCAGGAGCGCCTCGTAGCCTGCCAAAAACGCCGAGCCCTCGAGCAGGCGGCTGTTCCAGAACAGCACGATCTTGCCGCGCGGCTTGAGGATGCGCGCGAATTCGCGCTGCGTGTCGGTCTTGTGGAACCAGTGAAACGCCTGTGCGGCGCTCACGAGATCCACGCTCGCGTCTTCGAGCGTCGTCGCCTCCGCCGTGCCCGCCACGCTGCGATAGCCTTGATAGCCGCCTAGCAGTTCGTCCGCCGCGGCGCGCATGGCCGCGTTCGGCTCGACTGCCGTGACAGGATGACCCGCGTCGAGAAAGAGCTTCGTGGAGAGGCCCGTACCCGCGCCGATGTCGGCCACGGGCGCGCCCGGCGCGATGCCGCACTCCACATGCACGAAAGTCGCCACTTCGCGCGGATAGGTCGGCCGGAATTTTACGTAATCTGCGACCCGGTCGGTGAAACGCCGGGTGGAATCGTCGATCATCGTCTGCCCTTTTGTCGTTCAACCGCCGCCGCCGAGGAGCTTCACCAGCTCCCAGAGGAAGCGCAACACCATCACGATCAGCTCCCAGAGCTGGATCAGCTGCTGCCAGAGCGCGAGCGGCGCGCTCCCGCCGAAAATCGCTTCTATCATCTTGCTCCCGTCGCGACGCCCCTTTGCCCCTCTTTTCCGGCTTTCGGAGCGCCCGAGTTCCCGATCATAGCGCCAGGCGCCACCCCTGCGCTCAAGTCGCCGTATTACGCGCCGTAAACCAGTTCAGAAAGCCCGGCGATCGAACCTGCCGACGACCGGGCCTGCAGCTTTGGGCAGTTGTCCGCAGCTTTCATGGCGCACCGGGAAAGGAGACACCCGATGGCACGTTTGCGTTTGTTGGGCCTGCGCGGTCGCCGCGCGGGGAAATCCGCCGGCGTCGTCGGCGACATTGCCGCACATGCCGGCAGGCTCGGTATCGAGATCTGCGACGTGGCGGGCCATGTCGACGAAGTCGCCGCGCGCGTGCAGCGTCAGACCGACGTCTGCCACGCCCTGCGCGAGTCGGCGGCCCACACCCTCGCCGGCAACCATCAGATCGCCACGGCGGCCCGCGCCATGCGAGAGCTGAGCACCGGCACCGCCGCCACCGTGCAGCAGTCGCAGCAGACCATCGAGGAGTCGCTTGCCGACATTCACGGTCTCGTGGAGAGCGTCACCGTCATCGAGACGCAGATCCGGGCGCTCAAAAGCGCGCTCGCGCATGTCTCGAAGGTCTCCGAGGAAATCTCCCTGATCGCGCGGCAAACCCAGCTTCTCGCGCTCAACGCGGCCATCGAAGCGGCGCGCGCGGGCGAGTCCGGCAAGAGCTTCGCCGTGGTCGCGGCCGAGGTGAAAAACCTCTCCGCCAAGACGGCGCAGGCCACCGGCCAGATCGAGCAGACGCTCGGACAACTCACGCAGCAGACCGAGCAACTCATCGCCGAGGGCACCGCCAACACCGAACGCGCGCATCGCGTGCGCGAGGGCACGCACACGATCGGCGAGGCCGTGCACAGCACCGGCCAGGCGATCATGCAACTCGACGAGCACGCCGGCCAGATCGCCCAGCTCACGGGCGAGATCGAAACGAAATGCGACGGGCTCGAAAGCCAGGTGGGCGAAATGGTCGCGGGCGTCGAAGATTCGGGGCGCAACTTCGTGCAGGCGAAGGATCAGCTCGGCAAGCTGCTCGAGGTCTCGGAAACGCTCATCGAGCTGTCCGCCGCAACCGGCGTGGAAACCGACGACACCCGCTTCATCGAGACAGTGCAGCGCGCCGCCGCCCAGGTGAGCAAGCTGTTCGAAGGCGCGCTCGCGCGCGGCGAGATCGGCGAAGCGGATCTGTTCGACAGCGTCTACGCGCCGGTGCCGAACACGAACCCGCAGCAGCATATGACACGCTTTACGGCCTTCACAGACCGCGTGCTGCCCCCGGTCCTCGAACCGCTGCTCACGTTCGACGAACGCGTCGCCTTCTGTGTCGCGATCGATCCGCGCGGCTACATACCGACCCACAATCGCAAGTTCTCGCATCCGCAGGGCGCCGACCCGGTGTGGAACGCCGCGAACTGCCGCAATCATCGAATATTCAACGACCGCGCGGGCCGCGCGGCCGGCTCGCATACCAAGCCCTTCCTGCTGCAAACCTATCGTCGCGACATGGGCGGCGGCACGTTCGTGATGATGAAGGACGCCTCCGCGCCGATCTTCGTGAACGGGCGGCACTGGGGCGGGTTTCGTATGGGATATCGGCTGTAAGGACTGCGCCGAATAAAGCAAACGGCGCGCGGACATGACTGCCCGCACGCCGTCTATTGCAGGCGCTTCGAAGCGCGGCGGCGCTCAGACCGCCATCGCCATCCGCTTGCGCTCCGCGCGCTGCATGAAGTAGTTGCCGGCGATCACGCCCACCGTCACGACCGCGATGAAGAGCGTCGCGAGCGCGTTCATCTCCGGGTTCAGGCCAAGGCGCACGCGCGAGAACACCACGAGCGGCAAGGTGGTCGAGCCCGGGCCCGAGAGGAACGCCGAGAGCACCAGATCGTCGATCGACAGCGTGAACGACAGCAGCCAGCCGGCGGCCAACGCTTGCGAGATGAGCGGCAGCGTGATCTGGAAGAACACCTTGAACGGCGTAGCGCCGAGGTCGAGTGCAGCCTCTTCGAGCGAGGGGTTCAACTCGCGCACACGCGACTGCACGATGATGGCGACGTACGAAATGCACAGCATGACGTGGCCGATCCAGATCGTGAACACACCGCGCCCCGCGGGCCAGCCGATCAGCTTGCCCATTTCCACGAACAGCAGCAGCAGCGAAATGCCCTGGATCACTTCGGGAATCACGAGCGGCGCATTGATCATGCCCGAGAAGAGCGTGAAGCCGCGAAAGCGCCCCATGCGCGCGAGCACGAAGCCCGCCCACGTGCCGATGAACACCGAGGCGAACGCTGTCATCAGCGCAATGCGCAGCGAGAGCCACGCGGCGGTGATCAACTCGTCGTCGGTGATGAGCGCCTGATACCAGCGCGTGGAAAAGCGCGTCCACACCGTCACGAGTTGCGACTCGTTGAACGAGTAGACGACGAGGCTCAGGATCGGAATGTAGAGGAACGCGAAGCCGAGGCCGAGCGCGATGAACTGCAGAACGCGATTCGGTTTCATTTGCCGCGGCCCTCCAGTTCCTTCGCCTGATAGTGCTGGAACAGCGCCATCGGCACGAGCAGCAGGAGCACCATCGCGCAGGTCACCGCGGAGGCCATCGGCCAGTCGGCATTGTCGAAGAACTCGTTCCACATGACGCGGCCGATCATCAGCGTGTTCGCGCCGCCGAGCAGCTCAGGAATCACGTACTCGCCCACCGCCGGAATGAACACGAGCAGGCAGCCGGCGATGATGCCGTTCTTCGAGAGCGGCAGCGTGATCTCCACGAACGCGCGCCACGGCTTCGCGCCGAGGTCGTAGGCGGCTTCGAGCAGCGCGAGGTCCATCTTCACGAGGTGCGCATAGAGCGGCATCACGAGAAACGGCAGATACGAATACACCATGCCGATGTAGACGGCCGTGTTCGTGTGATAAAGCTCGATGGGCGAATGGATGATGCCGATCGACATCAGGAAATTGTTCAGCAGTCCGTTGTTCTTCAGGATGCCGATCCATGCGTAGACGCGGATCAGGAACGACGTCCAGAACGGCAGCATCACGGCCATCATGAGGATGTTGCGCGAGGCCGGATTCGAGCGCGCAATGTAATACGCCATCGGATAACCGATGATGAGGCATAGCAGCGTCGAAATCGCCGCCACCACGACCGAATTCACGTAGGTCGCGAAGTACAGGCTGTCCTGGAACAGGAACGCGTAGTGCGAAAGGTCGAGCGAGATATGCCAGATGCCATCCGCGAACGACGTCAGCTCCGTGTACGGCGGAATGCCGAGTTGCTGGTCGGCGAAGCTGATCTTCACCACCAGGATGAACGGCACGAGGAAGAACAGCAGCAGCCAGATGAACGGGCCCGCCACGACGGCCGTACGCCCGGTCAGGTTGAAGCGTTTCGCCGGCCAGTTCAGGATGCTGCGCAAAGTCGTCGCGCTCATGACGTCAGCACCACACCGGCCGAAGCGCTCCAGCGCACGTAGACTTCGTCTTCCCAGGTGGGCGAATCGATCTCGGAGAGCGCGAGGCTCGACATGTTCGCGATCACCGTTTTGCCCGAGTCGAGCTTGACGTGATAGAGCGAGTAGCCGCCCATGTAGGCGATGTTCTTCACTACGCCCTTGCCCCAGTTGAACACGCCCTCGGGCGGTTTGCGCGTGAGCGCGATACGCTCCGGGCGCACCGAGATCGTCACAGGCATGCCGAGCGGCCCGGTGATGCCGTGGTTCACGTAGAGGCGCACCGGCAGTTCGGGGCACTCGACGAATACATGGTCGGGCTCGTCCTCGACCACGTTGCCATCGAAAAGATTGGTCGAGCCGATGAACTCCGCCGAGAAGCGGCTGTTCGGGAATTCGTAGACCTGGTTGGGCGTGCCGAGCTGGACGATCTCGCCTTCGCTCATCACCGCGAGGCGCCCCGCCATCGTCATCGCTTCTTCCTGGTCGTGCGTGACCATGATGCAGGTGACGCCGACCTTGTCCAGAATGTTGACGAGTTCGATTTGCGTGCGCTGGCGAATCTGCTTGTCTAGCGCCGACATCGGCTCGTCGAGCAGGAGCAGCTTGGGGCGCTTCACGAGCGAACGCGCGAGCGCCACGCGCTGCTGCTGGCCGCCCGAGAGCTGATGCGGCTTGCGCCTGGCAAAGCGCGTCATCTGCACGAGTTCGAGCGCGTTGGCCACCCGGTCCTTGAGCTCGCCCTTCTTCACGCCTTCCTGGCGCAGCCCGAAGCCCACGTTCGACTCCACCGTCATGTGCGGAAAGAGCGCGTACGACTGGAACATCATGTTGACCGGGCGGCGGTACGGCGGCATCGACGCGAGATCCTCGCCGTCGATCATGATCTTGCCCGAGGTCACGGTCTCGAGACCCGCGAGCATGCGCAGCAAGGTGGACTTGCCGCAGCCCGAGCTGCCGAGCAGCGCGAACAGCTCGCCCTTCTTCACCGACAGATTGACGCCCTTCACGGCGGTCGTCTCGCCGAACTTCTTGACGACATCGACGATCTGCACGAAGTTGTCCGCGGCCGAATCTGCCGCGGTGAAGCCCGAAGGCAGCGAGCCGGCGGATGCCGGCGCGCTCGACTGGTCACTCATGATTCTCTCTGCCCTGCCTGTTTCTGCGTGAATGCTGGACGGGGTTGACGAACAAAGCCCCCGGCATCGTGCCGAGGGCTCGGGGTAAAACGGGATCGAATTTCAACCGCGGCTGCGAGCGCGTCAGCGGCCCGACTTGAACTCGGTCCACAGACGCGTCTGCAGGCGCTGGATCTCAGGCGGCAGCGGCTTGAGCAGGAACAGCGTCTTCAGGACTTCGGGCGGCGGGTACACGGCCGGGTCGTTGGCGATGTCCTTGTCCACGTACTTGCGTGCTTCCGCGTTCGCGCTCGGGTAGTAGACCGCATTCGTGATCGCTGCGTGGACCTGCGGCGTCTCGATGTAGTTGATCCACTCGTGCGCGGCTTCCTTGTGCTGAGCATCCTTCGGGATGGTCATCACGTCAAACCAGATCGGCGCGCCGCCCTTCGGGATGTAGTACTCGATCTTGTAGGGCTTCTTCGCGTCGATGGCGCGGTGCTTGGCAATCACGACGTCGCCCGACCAGCCGTACGCGAAGCAGATGTCGCCGCCCACGAGGTCGTTGATGTAGCCCGACGAGTTGAACTGCGTGATGTACGGACGGATCTTTTTCATCATCGCGAGCGCGGCGCGATAATCGTCCGGGTTCGTCGAGAGCGGGTCCTTGCCGATGTAGTGCAGCGCGGCCGCGAACATCTGGTCCGGCGCGTCGAGTACGGACACGCCGCAGGCCTTCAGCTTCGAGATGTTCTCGGGCTTGAAGAGGATGTCCCAGTTGTCGAGCGGTACATTCTTGCCGAGGATCTGCTGCGCCTTCGTGACGTTATAGGCGAGACCCGTCGTGCCGTACGCCCAGGGCACCGCATACTTGTTGCCCGGATCCGCGCCGGCGACGAGCGCCATCAGCTGCGGATCGAGGTACTTGAGGTTGGGGATCTTCGACTTGTCGAGCGGCGCGAAAATGCCGGCGGCGATCTGCTTGCCTGCGTAATTGCTGGTCGGCACGACGATGTCATAGCCCGAGTTGCCAGCGAGCAGCTTGGCCTGGAGCGTGTCATCGCTGTCGTAGTTGTCGTACTTGACCTGAACGCCAGTCTGCTTGGTGAAGTTCGGAATCGTGTCCTTGGCGATGTAATCGGACCAGTTGTACACGTTCAGCTGCGTGTCCTTCGCCACCGACGTCATCCACGGCGCCGCGCACAGTGCGAGCACGGCCAGTTGCGCCACAACCCCTTTCTTCATCCCGTTCTCCGATCCTGACCGGCTCCGGCCGGCCGCCTGCCTCGCTTCGTGCCGTGCTTCGTTTCACCTGTGCACGGCTCCCCTGACTTTCCCAGAACCTACCATCAAACCCGCCCGGCAAGAAATAAAACGCGGGCGTGTCGCACAAACGGAACATGAGCCCTGGAAGGCCGGCAAGCCGTGCGCGGACGGTAAATCGCGCGCAATTTTAGCCGTTTCACGGGCCGTGTCCACAAAAAACCGCTTCGGTGGCGCATGCGCGCGACGCCCGGCTGCCAGCGGGACGCGGCGGCGCCCTTCACCTTGCTATCGCCTTGCAGCGGCCTGGCCGATTCATCACGCATCGCACATCGCCGCCGCTCGCCTGGAGGTGCGGGCGGCCGCCCCGCGCCGTATCGGTTAACATAGCGGCGTTCCGTACCGAAGCCGGCGCGCGCGATGCCCGGCCACGCCCCAAGGTTCTTCAATGGCATCCAATCTCCACGACCTCCCCGACAGCCCGTGCATCGGCGTATGCTCGACCCTCTTCGACGACGTCTGCAAAGGTTGCGGGCGCACCGCCGTGGAAGTTTCCAACTGGGTATTTCTGAGCGACGAGGAAAAGCGCGCCGTGTGGGAGCGCATCGAGCGCGACGGCACCGCCATGCGCTTCCAGAAAGACCGCGCCTGAACGCGGATAAAAAAACGCCGGGCAAGCCGGCGTTCGAAAAAGCGGTGATGAGGCGACCGATCAGAACTTCATGCCGACGCCCAGACCCACCACGAGCGGATCGATATGCAGCGTGCCGAGAGAGGTGCCGCCCAGCGACGCGTCGGTGTGCATCCAGATCTTCTTGATATCCGCGTTCACGAAGATGCGCTTCGTCACCTGGAAGTCGATACCGAACTGCAGCGCCGGGCCCCAGCTGTGGTTGTCGATCGAAACCGATTGGCCGCCTGCGTGCAGACCGTTGTTGTAGAACAGCGTGTAGTTGATACCCGCGCCCACGTACGGCCGCACCCTGCCCGCGTTGTTGAAGTGATACTGCAGGAGCAGCGTTGGCGGCAGCACGCCCACGCCGCCGAGTGCACCGATATTCGACGTCACCTGGTTGCGCGACGTGCCGAGAATCAGCTCGACGCCGATGTTGTTGGTCGCCATGTAGGTGAAGTCGACCTCGGGCACGATGGCGTTGTTCACGTCCGCGCCAAGCGCGCCGAGCGTACCGCTGCCGCGCGCGTCCGGCGCGATTTCGATCGCGCGCAGGCGCACCAGCCAGTCGCCTGCGTAGATGCCCGAGTCGGGCGAACCGGCCGCGCTGGCCGGCACTGCCAGAAAGACCGCGCCCATGGTGAGCGCGGCAGTTGCTGCTGCCTTTCTAATTGCTTTATACATCGTTGATCCCCGTGTCTGTAGGTCTAGCCTTGAAGGCCCACAAATTGTCAGAGACGGGGTCTGGCGCCGTTTTGATACGTGTCAAGCCAGTGCGAAGGCTGCGCGCCGTGCGACCGCAGGTCGCGCAGCGCCGGTCAGCAGCAACTCCAACAGGTCGCGGACGCTGCGGATCGCATTGCCGAACGGCAACGCTTCACGCCCGCGGAAGAACAAGCCGTTCGCGACGTCGCCACGCAACGCCGCGGCAAGGCGCGTGTCGATGCAGAAGTGGCCGAACTTCTCGATGCCGTCGCGCAGCCCGCAGGCCGAAAGACATTCGAGACCGGTTGGGCAAGCAAGCTTGAGCGAGCCGATCTTGGCGCGAATGCGCGACTCGTTGCGCAAGTAACGTTCGAGCCACGGCGTTTTCACCGCGCGCGCGGGCAGGCCCGTCACACTCACGAACTCGACGATGTCCTCAGGCTTCGCTTCGGCGAGCACGCGCTTGAAGTCGGGGTGCGCGTCGCCCTCCTCGGTCACGGCGAACGGCGTGCCGACCTGCACGCCGTTCGCGCCCGCCTCGAGCCATTTGCGCACGGCCTCGTGGCTGTTGACGCCGCCCGCCACGACGAGCGGCACGTCACGCCGCGAAATGCCGAGCGTGGCATAGACGCCTTCGAGTTCCTCGAATATCTTCGTGAAGGCGAAGCGCTCGTTGCCCATGTCGGCGATGTCGGTCACGCCGAGGTGGCCGCCCGCGTAGGCCGGATGCTCGATCACGATGGCGTCGGGCAGGCGACCCTTCTTCATCCACTTCTTGAGCACGAGCGCGACGCCGCGTGCGTCCGACAGGATCGGCACAAGCGCGATATCCACGCCCGCCGTGAGGTCGGGCAGATCCAGCGGCAGGCCCGCGCCCATGACGATGGCGTCGGCGCCGTGCTCGCACGCGGCGCGCACGTAGTCGGCATGGGCGTTCACCGCCTTCATGACGTTCACGGCGATCATGCCGTTGCCGCCCGCAAGCTTGCGTGCCGCCGCGATTTCGCGGACGAGCGCGACGAGGTTCGCGCGTGCGAGCGTTTCGTGCCGCGGGTCCGCGCGGCACATGTCCATGAGGTCGCTGTGATGATGGCGCAGGTCGATGCTCGCAATCGTGCCGAGCGCGCCTTCACGCGCCACACTGCCGGCCAGCCGGTGTGCCGAAATGCCGACACCCATGCCGCCCTGCACGACGGGCAGGAGTTGACGACCGCGAATCTGGAGGGGAGCGAAGGAGTGGCCAGGAAACATGTTGTGCTCTGTCGATGACAAAGCGCTTATGGTCGCGCGTACCCCACATATGACATTGACGCACATCAAAGAAAAACGCGGACTTCAGCAAAGAAGTCCGCGTTCATGACTTGCATCAACACGTCGTATTAAAAGATTTGCGATAGCGCGCGACGAGATGCCTCATCAGCCCTTCGGCACCTTGAACTGCATCGACTTGTATTCGAGGTATTCCTCGAGGCCATACGCGCCGTTTTCGCGGCCGTGTCCCGACTGTTTGAAGCCGCCGAAGGGTGCGGCCATGTTCCAGGCGCCGCCGTTGATGTCGATCTGGCCCGTACGGATACGGCGTGCCACGCGCATCGCGCGCTCGTCGCTGCCGGCCCAGACCGCGCCGCCGAGGCCATAGAGCGAGTCGTTGGCGATCGCGACGGCGTCGTCTTCGTCCTTCGCCGTGAGAATCGTCAGCACCGGGCCGAAGATCTCTTCCTGCGCGATGGCCGCATCGCGCGGCACGCGGCCGAACACGGTCGGTTTCACGAAGAAGCCCTGCGTCACGCCTTCCGGCATGCCGGGGCCGCCCGTCACGAGTTCGGCGCCGTCGGCCATGCCGCGCTCGATGTAGCGCAGCACGCGTTCCTGCTGCACCTTCGAGGCGAGCGGGCCGAGCTTCGCTTTGTCGTCGCGCGGGTCGCCCACCTTGAACGCCTCGGCGGCCTGCTTCGCGAGGTCTCGCGCTTCTTCGTAGCGCGACTCCGGCACGATCATGCGCGTGTGGGCCGAACAGGTCTGCCCCGAGTTGAGGAAGCACGCGCCCACCGTGCCTTTCACGGCAGCCGCGAAGTCGGCGTCATCGAGCACGACGGAGGCCGATTTTCCGCCCAGCTCCAGCGCGACGCGCTTGACCGTGGCCGACGCGACTTCCGACACACGTTTGCCCGCACGCGTCGAACCGGTGAACGACACCATGTCGACGTCCGGATGGCGCGCGAGCAGCTCGCCCACCACGGGACCGTAGCCCGTCACGAGATTGAACACACCCGCGGGCAGGCCGGCGTCGTGGATGGCCTCGGCGAGCACGAATGCGTTCAGCGGCGCGATCTCGGAGGGCTTGAGCACGACGGTGCAGCCGGCGGCGAGCGCGGCGGCGACCTTGAGCGTGATCTGGTTGAGCGGATAGTTCCACGGCGTGATAGCCGCGACGACGCCCACCGGTTCGCGCACGACGAGCGAGTTGCCCACGCGCTCCTCGTACTGGAACTCGCTTGCGAGCTGCGCGTAAGCGCCCCAGTTGTAGACCGGGCCGCCCACCTGAATGGCGCGCGCGAGCTTGAGCGGCATGCCGACTTCGCCTGCGATCAGCTGCGCGAGTTCGTCGGTGCGGGCCTTGAGATTGTCGGCGATTTTCTGCAGATACGCCCCGCGCTCGGCGGCGGGCGTCGCGGCCCAACCGTCGAAGGCCGCGCGTGCTGCGGCGACGGCCGCTTCGGCATCGGCTTCGACGCCCTCGGGGATGCGGCCCATCACCGCCTCGGTGCCCGAATCGATCACGTCGATCGTGCCCTTGCCGTGCGGGGCGACCCATTGGCCGTTGATGTAGAACTGCGCGTAGTCGTTCATCTACTTGTCTCCTGTCTGTCGATGGCGGCTTGCGCTTTAGCGCTTACTGCCATCCCATGCAAAGCTCTGTGTTCGTTCGCGATTTCATCGCGGCGCTCGCCGCGGCGACAGTGCATTCTAGCGTGGTTGACGCATACGTAAAGCGGGCGCGCCGTAGGCTAAGGCACGCAGGCCAAAAACAAAACGGGCGACGCTCACGCGCCGCCCGTTTTCATTTCACGCCTCGTTCAGCGATCGAAATTCATTGCAGCCCCTGGCTCACCAGGAAGTCTTCGTAGTTGCCGCTGTAGTCCTTGACCGTGCCATCGGTTTTCACCTCGATGATGCGGTTGGCCAGGCCGTTCACGAACTCGCGGTCGTGCGACACGAAAATAAGCGTGCCTTCGAACTTTTCGAGCGCGATCTGCAACGACTCGATCGATTCCATGTCCATGTGGTTGGTCGGCTCGTCCATGAGCAGCACGTTGTGGCGGCCGAGCATCAGCTTGCCCCAGATCATGCGGCCCTTCTCGCCACCCGACAGCACCTTCACCGACTTCCTGATGTCGTCCGCATTGAAGAGCAGACGGCCCAGCGTGCCGCGCACCGACTGCTCGTCGTCGCCTTCCTGGCGGTACTGGTCGATCCAGTCCATCAGCGTCACGTCGGCCGGAAACTCTTCGTACGTGTCCTGCGGCATGTAGCCGACGTTCGCGTTCTCCGCCCACTTTACCGAGCCGTTGTCGACGGCCAGATTGCCGAGCAGCGAACGCAGCAGCGTGGTCTTGCCCGCGCCGTTCTCGCCGATGATCGCGATGCGCTCGCCCGGCTGCACGCTGATGCTGAGCTTGTTGAAGATGCGGCGCTCGTACGTCTTCGTGATCTCTTCCGCGACCACGACGATGTTGTGCAGCTTCTTCTCGAATTCGAAGCGGATGAACGGGTTCTGGCGCGACGAGGGCTTGAAGTCCTCGATCTTGATCTTGTCGATCATCTTCAGGCGGCTGGTGGCCTGGCGTGCCTTCGACTTGTTCGCCGAGAAGCGGCGCACGAAGTCCTGCAGGTCGGCCACGCGCTCCTTCGCCTTCTGGTTCGCGGCCTGCTGACGCTCGCGCGCCTGCGTCGACGCCAGCATGTAGTCGTCGTAATTGCCCGGCCAGACCTTCAGCGTGCCGTAGTCCATGTCCGCCATGTGCGTGCAGACCTGGTTCAGGAAGTGTCGATCGTGGGAGATGATGATCATGGTCGAGTTGTACTCGTTCAGAACATCTTCCAGCCAGCGGATCGAATTGATGTCGAGGTTGTTGGTCGGTTCGTCGAGCAGCAGCACGTCCGGCTTCGAGAACAGCGCCTGCGCGAGCAGCACGCGCAGCTTCCAGCCCGGCGCCACGCCGCTCATCGGGCCGTTGTGGAATTCCGTGCCGATGCCGATGCCGAGCAGCAGTTCGCCCGCGCGCGCTTCGGCCGTGTAACCGTCGTACTCGGCGAACTTCGCTTCGAGTTCGGCGGCATGCATGTAGTCGTCGTCGGTGGCTTCGGGGTTCGCGTAGATCGCGTCGCGCTCGCTCATCGCGGCCCACATTTCGGTGTGGCCCATCATGACGACGTCGAGCACGCGCACGTCTTCGTACGCGAACTGGTCCTGACGCAGCTTGCCCAGACGCACGTTCGGCTCGAGGATGACGTTGCCCGAACTCTGCTCGAGATCCCCACCGAGGATCTTCATGAACGTGGATTTGCCGCAACCGTTCGCGCCGATCAGGCCATAGCGGTTGCCTTCGCCGAATTTGACCGAGATGTTCTCGAACAAGGGCTTCGGCCCGAATTGCATGGTGATGTTGGCGGTAGAGAGCACAGCGCGTCCCGGAAAGTAGATCGACGAAAAACCTGTAATTTTAGCAGGTTATGCCACTTCGCGCGCGAGTTCCAGCCGCGCGGACAGCCTTGCTCCGCGCAGCATGACACGGCAGGAAGTGAACAATGTGAAGGCCGCCATGCACGCCGGTTACAACGGGGCCGCATCGCTCGCGAGGCCGGCGGGTGCCTGATCAGGTCACGCTTCGCCGCTGCGCGGGGTCTGCAGCACGTCGATGAAGCCCGAAAAATCGGCCTGCTCGAGGCCCATGGCTGCCGCGAGACGCAGCAATTGCTGGACCGTGCCCGAGACGGGCATAGGCGTGCCAGTCTGCGCGGCCGCGACGGCGATCGTGTCCACGTCTTTCTGGAACGTTTTGAGCGCGCCGATGGATTCGAACCCGTCTTGCGTCATACGCGGCACGAACGTGCGCAGCAACGTCGAATCGGCCCAGCCGCCTGCAAGCGCCTCGGGCAGCTTCGCCGCCTCGATGCCGCTGCGCCGCGCGAGGCTCACCGCTTCGGCAATTGCGGCGACCGTAGCCGTGACGATGGCCTGGTTGCACAGCTTGGTGATCTGACCCGCGCCCACGCCACCCATATGGGTCACGCGCGCCGCGTAGGCGCCGAGGATCGGCGTAACGGCTTCGACGTCGGCCGCTGCGCCGCCCGCCATGATCGCCAGCGTGCCGTTTTGCGCGCCCGCCACGCCGCCCGACACCGGCGCGTCGATCCAACCCACGCCGAACGCCGCCGCGCGCTCCGCTAGCCTGCGCGTCGCGTCGGGAGGAATGCTCGAATGATCGACGATGCGACGCACGCGCACGCTCGCGCCGGGCGTACCGGCCAAAAGCCCGTGTTCGCCGAACACCACCTGCTCGACCGCCGCTGCGTCGGCGACGCACAGCAACACCACGTCAGCCTCGCGCGCGAGCTCGCCAAGCGTCGCGGCCACCTGCGCGCCGTCGGCGATCAGCGCCTGCGCCTTCGCCGGCGAGCGGTTCCACACGCGCACTGCATGCCCGGCGCGCAGCAAGCGACGGATCATCGGCGCGCCCATCAGCCCCGGTCCGCAAAAACCCAACACCTGCCCGTCCATTTTCTCCGTCTCCTGTCGATCGCCGTTGCGCATTCACGCCTGCGAAACGGGCACGTCGAATGCTCGTTTTCGCGCGAGGCGCCATGATAGGCGCCATGATAACTGGCGCCGGGCTTCTCTCATCTTTGCCCTTGCGCCCCGGTCCGTTACCTATACTCGATTGACGCGCCGACGCCGCGCGACCCACGAGGAGACTCTGCCATGAACGACCACGTCTACAAGCAGATCGAACTTACCGGCTCGTCGAAGGTGTCCAGCGACGACGCCATTCGTTGCGCCATCGCGCGGGCATCGAAGACGTTGCGCTACCTGCACTGGTTCGAGGTCGTGGAAACGCGCGGCCTGATCGAAAACGATCAGGTCTCGCACTGGCAGGTCACGATCAAGGTCGGCATACGCATCGACGACTGACGCGGCGCTGCGTTGCGCTGCTAGAACGTCAAACGGCTGCGCGCGCCTCTCAGCGCTACACGCAGCCGCTTCGCGTACGCACGTCGAAATCGTACGAAGAATGCAACTTGCACCCGCGCCGTGCAGGACGGGCGAGCTCGCCCGGCATATGCCTATTTCGGCAGCGAGCCGTCCACGCCTTCGACGTACCAGTTCAGGCGTTGCAGTTCCGGGTCGGTCAGCGTCTTGCCGGCCGGAACCTTGACTGCGCCCGTCTGATCCTTGATCGGGCCCGTGAAGACGTCCCACTTGCCGCTCGCGATCTGTTCGCGCTTCGCGGCGACCGCCTTTTGCGCATCTGCCGGGAGCTCGGACGTGTTGACGTCGCCGAGATCGACGGCCTTTTGCGGAATGCCCCACCACACGGGGTCGTTCTTCCACTTGCCATCGAGCACCTGCTGGATCGCCGCGACGTAGTACACGCCCCAGTTCGCCTCGACCGAGCCCAGGTGCGCGTGCGGGCCGAACTTCTTCATGTTTGAATCCCAGCCGAACGCGTGGACCTTCTTCTCTTCGGCGGTGGCGAGCGTCGCGCTCGAATCGGTGTTTTGCAGCAGCACGTCGGCGCCCTGGCCGATCAACGTTTCGGCGGCCTGCTTCTCCTTGCCCGGATCGAACCAGCTGTTGATCCAGATGACCTTGGTATGCACCTTCGGATTCACCGAGCGCGCGCCGAGCGTGTACGCGTTGATGTTGCGCACGACTTCGGGAATCGGCACCGAGGCGACGAAACCGAGCGTGTTGGTCTTCGTCGCGTAACCCGCGGCGACGCCCGCGAGATACGCGCCCTGATACATGCGCACGTCATAGGTGCCGAAGTTCGGCGCCTTCTTGTAGCCCGTCGCGTGCAGGAACACGGTGTCCGGGAAATCCTTCGCCACCTTGAGCTGGAAGTCCTGATAACCGAAGCTCGTGCCGAAGATGATCTTGTTGCCCTTGTTCGCGAGATCGCGGAACACGCGCTCCGAGTCCGCCGACTCCGGCACGTTTTCCACGCGCGTGATCTTGATCTTGTTGCCGAACTTCTGCTCGGCGACCTTCGAGCCCTGATCGTGCGCGAAGGTCCAGCCGGCATCGCCCGGATTGCCGAGATAGACGAACGCGACGCCCGGCACGTCGGCGGCGTGGGCCACGGGCGCGAGGGCCGCCGTGCCGCACGTGGCGGCGACGGCGAAAGCGGTCAGGATGGTTTTTTTCATCGTGGATCTCCTGTCGTGAATGGGGAACTGCGAGCGTTCAAGGCGTTTTGGTTAGTATTCCCGATAGATTGCCCGTCTTAAGCAACCGCACCTATGCGGCCCCAAAGAACGGCTTGCCGAGCGAAGCCGGCGCGTTCAGGCGGATCGTGTTCGGGTTGCGCGAAATGAGCACGAGCACGACGATCGTCGCGACGTACGGCAGCATGGCGAGGAACTGCGTGGGCACCGGCACGCCCACGGCCTGCGCATAGAACTGCGCGCCCGTGACCGCGCCGAAGAGCAGCGCGCCGATCAGGAGGCGGCCCGGGCGCCACGTCGCGAACACGACGAGCGCGAGCGCGATCCAGCCGCGTCCTGCGGTGATCTGCTCCTGCCACAGATGCAGCTGCACCACGGAGTAGTAGCTGCCCGCGAGGCCCGCCATCGCGCCGCCGAAGGCGGTCGCGCCATAGCGCACGCCGATCACGGGAAAGCCCACCGAATGCGCGACCTGCGGCGACTCCCCGACCGAGCGCAGCACGAGCCCGGCGCGCGTGCGATAGAGGAACCAGCCGACTACGGCGAACATGATGAACGCGAGGTAGTCGACAGGCGTGAGGCTGAAGAGCGCCTGCCCGACCACGGGCAGTTGCGAGAGCCCCGGAATCGGCCAGGCCGCGATGGTCGCCGAGGTCGCGGCCGAGGTGTACGGCTTGCCGACATACGCCGAGAGCCCGACGCCGAAGATCGTGAGCGAGAGGCCCGTGGCGACCTGGTTGGCGAGCATGGTGAGCACGAGAAAGCCGAACAGCAACGACATCGCAATGCCGGCGGCCATACCCGCAACGAGGCCGAGCCATGGGCTGCCGGTAATGGTCGCGACCGCGTAGCCTGTGACGGCGCCCATCAGCATCATGCCTTCCACGCCGAGGTTGAGCACGCCCGACTTCTCCGTGACGAGTTCGCCCACGCCCGCGAACATGAGCGGGATGGCGGCGGTGACGGCGCTCGAGGCGAGCGAGCTGGCTTGCTGGATATCCATGTCGTGTGGCCCTTTTGATTGTTCTCTGGCTTGCGCTGGTCAGTTCGCAACCGCGACCGGATGACGGCGGCGCACGCGATAGTTCACGAAGAGGTCCGCGCCGAGCAGGCAGAACAGCAGCAGCCCCTGGAACACGCCGGAAAGCGCCTGCGGCAATTGCAGCGATGTCTGCACGGCTTCGCCGCCCAGGTAGAGCAGCGCCATCAAGAGGCTCGCGAGCACGATGCCGACCGGATGCAGACGCCCCACGAACACGACGATGATCGCCGTGAAGCCGTAGCCCGGCGACCAGGTCGCCTGCAGCTGACCGATGGGACCGGCAATCTCGCCCATGCCCGCGAGGCCGGCGAGGCCGCCGGAAAGCAGCAGCGAGGTCCAGATCGTCTTCTTCTCGGAGAAGCCCGCATAGCGCGCAGCGAGCGGCGCGAGGCCGCCCACGCTCATGCGATAGCCCGCAAAGCTGCGGCGCATGAAGAGCCACACGAGCGGAATGGCCGCGAGCGTCAGGAAGATCGATGCGTTCAGGCGCGTGCCGCGCAGCCAGTGGATGCGCCAGTCGCCGCCGAAGGTCGGATAGAGCGCGTCGCCGCTGAACATTTCGGAGAGCGGAAAGTTCATGCCCTGCGGGTCGCGCCACGGACCGCTCACGAGCCAGATCAGTAGCTGCGTGGCGACGTAGGTGAGCATCAGGCTCGTGAGGATCTCGTTGGTGTTGAAGCGGCTCTTGAGCCACGCGGGAATTGCCGCCCACGCCATGCCGCCCAGCACGCCCGCGAACATCATCAGGAACAGGATCCACCAGCCCGTCGATTGGTCGAAATAGATCGCCACGCCGCTCGCCGCGATGCCGCCCAGCACCATCTGCCCTTCCGCGCCGATGTTCCACACGTTGGCGCGATACCCCGCCGCGAGACCGAGCGCGATCAGGCATAGCGGCGAGGCCTTGAGCAGGAGCTCGGACCAGCCGTTGATGCTCGACAGCGGTTCGATGAAGAACGCGTGCATCGCCTGCAAGGGATCGCGGCCCACGAGGCCGAAGATCAGGAAGCCGATGGCGAGCGTGAGCAGCGCCGCGATGAGCGGCACGGCGATGCGCACCGTGCGCGACGGCGTCGTGCGGGCTTCGAGTCGGTACGGGAAGATCATGGTCGTGAAGTCGGTGGTCGGTCTCGGGTGGTCGATGTGCTTTAGCGCGTTGTTATGTGTCGCAGGTCACGCGTTCGCCACGGTCTGCGCGGGCGGCTCGCCGTTGGGCCGGCCGCCGTCTCCGCGATCCGCGCGCTCGCCGAAGAGCCCCGCCATCCAGCGGCCGATTTCCTCGGCGTTCGTCTCGCCGGTCAAACGCGCGGGCGAAAGGCGTCCGCCCGCGAGCACGGCAATGCGGTCGCAGATGTCGAAAAGCTCTTCCAGTTCTTCCGAGATCACGAGTATCGCCACACCGCGCGCCGAAAGATCGAGCAACTGCTGGCGAATGAATGCGGCCGCGCCCACGTCCACGCCCCAGGTGGGTTGCGCGACCACGAGCACCTTCGGCGCCTGGAGAATCTCGCGCCCCACGATGTACTTCTGCAAGTTGCCGCCCGAGAGGCTTTGCGCGAGCGCATCCGGGCCGCCGCAGCGCACATCGAACGCGCCGATGCAGCGCTCGGCGAACGCGCGCATCGCGCCCGTCCTGAGCCAACCCGAGCGCACCATGCCTTCGCGGTGTGCCGTGAGCAAGGCGTTTTCGGCAAGCGACATGGCCGGGACCGCGCCGCGCCCAAGGCGTTCCTCCGGCACGAAAGCGAAGCCGAGCTTTCGGCGCGCCCCAGCCGAAAGGCGTCCCGCGGCCTTGCCGCAAATCCTGACGGCGTCGGCGCTCACACCGTGGCGGGCCGCTTGCGCCTCGCCCGAGAGCGCGGCGAGCAGTTCCGCCTGGCCGTTGCCCGAGACGCCGGCGATACCGAGTATCTCGCCCGCATGCACGCCGAACGAAACGTCGTTGAGCGAGGTGCCGAACGGATCGTCGCTCGGCATCGACAGATGCCGTGCTTCGAGCAGCACGTCGCCGGGCGCGTGTGCGCGCCGCGTGTAGTCGGGCAGTTCGCGCCCGACCATCAGCCGCGCGAGCGACGCATGCGTTTCTTCGCGCGGAATGACGCGGCCCGTGACCTTGCCGCCGCGCAGCACGGTGGCCGTGTCGCAAAGCTCCTGGATTTCGTCGAGCTTGTGGCTGATATAGAGAATGCTGCAGCCTTCGGAAGCGAGACGCCGCAGCGTGCCGAACAGCTTGCGCACCGCTTGCGGCGTGAGCACCGAAGTCGGTTCGTCCATGATCAACAGACGCGGATTCTGCAGCAGGCAGCGCACGATCTCCACGCGCTGACGCTCGCCCACCGTGAGGCTATGCACGTGGCGCTGCGGATCGACATCGAGGCCGTATTGCGCCGACACCTCGCGAATGCGTTTGCCGAGCGTTTTCAGGTCGAACGGTTCGTCGAGCGAGAGCGCGATGTTCTCGCCGACGGTAAGCGTTTCGAACAACGAAAAATGCTGGAACACCATGCCGATGCCGAGTTTGCGCGCCCCAGCCGGACTCGCGATTTCGACGGCCTGGCCTTCCCAGCGGATCTCGCCCGCGTCGGGCCGCACCGCGCCGTAGACGATCTTCATGAGCGTGCTCTTGCCCGCGCCGTTCTCGCCGAGCAAGGCGTGGATTTCGCCCGGCGCGACCGAGAGCGTGACATCGTCGTTCGCGCGCACCGCCGGGTACTGCTTCGTGATGCCGGCAAGCGCGAGGCGCGGCACATCGCTGCCGTTTTGCCCAAGCGTTGCCTGACGAGAAGAAGAATCACCCATGGAGGTTCCGCCGTTGTACGTAATTGCTGTTCGTTAACCCGATTGACGCTGGCCGCCGTGCGGGGGTGACGATACCTGTTAGCCCTGCGAAGGTCGAGCCGTCAAAATTCGCTGTTGCCTCGCTGCATGAGGCTGGCCGGCATAACCCCGGCGCGAGCCTCGGGGTAAGCCTCGCTTGACGCCACTTTTTGTCCATATTAAAAACGATATACCCCCAAGCCTCATCGATCAGCCAGAACATATAATTCGGAGAATTCATGAGTCAGCAACGCGAGGCGATCGACACGTACCTCTTGCGCGTCTTGCACACGCTTCTGATGGAGCGCAGCGTGACACGCGCAGCCGTCAAGCTCAATCAGTCCCAGCCCGCAATCAGCGCGGCGCTTCGGCGCCTGCGCGACATCACCGGCGACCCGCTGCTCGTGCGCGGCAAGTCCGGCATGGTGCCGACCGAGTACGGCCTGCGCCTGCTCGAGCCCGTACAGAACGCACTGCGCGAGATCGAGCGCATCCGCTTCCAGCAGCACAATTTCGATCCGGCCACCTCTATCCGTTGCTATCGGATTGGCTGTCCTGACTATTTGAACGTCCTGTTCGTGCCGACCGTGGTCGAGCGCTTCCGTCTGGCCGCGCCCAACGCCACGCTCGAGTTTCACTCGCTCGGGCCTGCGTTCGACTACGAGCTCGCGCTCGAGGAAGGCAAGCTCGATATCGTCATCGGCAACTGGCCCGAGCCGCCCGAACAACTGCACCTGTCGAACCTGTTCGTCGACCAGATCGTCTGCCTGATGAGCAACTCGCACCCGTTCGCCAAGCGCGGCGGGCTCACGCTCGACCAGTATCTGAACGCGCCGCATCTCGCGCCCACGCCCTACTCCGTGGGTCAGCGCGGCGCCATCGACGTGCACCTCGCGCGCGAGCGCCTCAAGCGCCACGTGGTCGTCACGCTGCCGTACTTCAATCTCGCGCCCTACGTACTCGTGAAGTCGGACCTGGTCTTCACGACCACGCGCCTGTTCGCCGACCACTATGCGCGCTTCCTGCCGCTCACGGTCGTACCCGCGCCGCTCGACTTCCCGCCGATGCAGTACTACCAGTTGTGGCACGAACGCTGTCATTACTCGGACGAAGTACGCTGGTTACGCAGCCTCATCGCCGAAGCGACGAAGACGCTGATCGACAAGCCTTGAGCAGCACGGCCGCACGCTGCTGCGGCCGCCTGAACTTTCAATACGTCCATGCGTGGCGCGCTTGCCTCAGCGCGCCATCTGCACGAGTTGCGCCGCGAGCCGGTTATGCCGCTCGATGACCGGCCCAAGCTCCACCGTCTGCAACACGCCGTCCTTCACGACCACGCGCCCGCCGATCACGCTCAGCGCGACCTGCGAGGGTGCGCAGAAGACGAGCGCAGCAACAGGATCGTGCAGCGCACCCGCGAAAAGCGGCTGGCGCAGGTCGAACGCCACGAAGTCCGCCGCCATGCCGGGTGCAAGCGCGCCGATGTCGTCGCGGCCCAGCACCTGCGCGCCGCCCAGCGTCGCGATTTCGAGCGCTTCGCGCGCCGTCATGGCATCCGGCCCGAAGCCCACGCGCGCGAGCAGCATGGCCTGCCGCGCCTCGGCCACCATCTGCGCGCCGTCGTTCGACGCCGAACCATCCACGCCGAGCCCGACCGGTACGCCGGCGAGCCGCATCTTCTTCACGGGCGCGATGCCGGAGGCGAGCCGCATATTCGAGCACGGGCAATGCGCGACGCCGGTGCCGGTCCGGCCGAACAAACCGATGCCGTGATCGTCGAGCTGTACGCAGTGCGCATGCCAGACGTCGCGGCCCACCCAGCCCAGGCCCTCCGCATATTCGGCGGGCGTCATACCGAACTTTTCGCGGCTGTAAGCAATGTCGTTGGCGTTCTCGGCGAGATGCGTGTGCATCGACACGCCGTAGTGCCGTGCGAGCACCGCCGATTCGCGCATCAGGTCGCGGCTCACCGAAAAGGGCGAGCACGGCGCCACGACGACGCGCAGCATCGCGTACCGGCCCTCGTCGTGATACGTCTCGATGAGGCGCTGCGTGTCGGCGAGAATCGCGTCCTCGCGCTCGACCACGGAATCGGGCGGCAAGCCGCCGTCCTTCTGGCCGACGCTCATGCTGCCGCGACTTGCATGAAAGCGCATGCCGATGCGCTGCGCCGCGCGGATGCTGTCGTCGAGGCTGCTGCCGTTCGGATAGATGTACAGATGATCGCTGGACGTCGTGCAACCCGAGAGCAGCAGCTCCGCCATCGCGGTGAGCGTCGAGACCTCGATCATCTCGGGCGTGAGGTTCGCCCATACCTTGTAGAGGCTGGTGAGCCAGCCGAACAGTTCGGCGTCCTGCGCGGCGGGCACGGCGCGCGTGAGGCTCTGGTACATGTGGTGGTGTGTGTTGACGAGCCCCGGCGTCACGAGGTGGCCGCTGGCGTCGATCACCTCGTCGGCCGTGGCGGGCAGGTCGGCCGTCGGGCCGACCGCGACGATGCGGTTGCCTTCGACGTAGAGCCCGCCGCCGCGAATCTCGCGACGCGCGCCGTCCATCGTCACCAGCATGTCGGCGTTTTTCACCAGCAATGTCTTGCCGGGCTTTTGCGGGTTTTGCCGCTGTGCGAGAGTGGGTTCCATCGTCCTTGTTCGCTCCGTTGTCGTGCCGCCACGAGCCCTGGCTTTTCGTTCGGACTCGCGCACGGCACGTGAACCAGACGCCCTCGCCTCACCCGCCGACCTCGCCGGTCGCCCAGGCGCCCGGTGCCGACGCGTCCCGACGAGGACGCCGCTGGCCCGGTTACCCGGCGTCCACCGCCGTCTTCGGGACGCGCAGCACGCGCTGCGCATGGCCTATACGATCCGCAACCAAAATAGTCGTGGCAATTCGCGCCGCTGCGATACCCAAATTTACGCCACGCATATAAAGGTCGATTTTTGGCGTCGCTACGATGCCAACAAGGGACGCGCGAATCCGGGGCGCAATGAGCGACAGCATCCAGGCAGTCCCAGGGCTCACCCTCATGCGTGTCGCTTTATCTTTCCTATCGCGCGCGCGCTCCGGGTGCGATCGTTCTTAAAATGCGTTCACGGCGCTCGCTTCGATCCGCCGACGGGTATGTAGCCACTGATGTGGAGCCTCGATCCGCCGCAATGCATCATGCATGGGATCGAGAGCTGCCGCTGAAACCTCGCAATCGCACCAGGCACTCACAAGGAAAACTGCGAATGGGCAAGCTGACTACCCACGTGCTCGACACCGCGAACGGCCGTCCCGGCGCGGGCATCAAGGTCGAGCTCTTTGCGCTCTCGGGCGACGCGCGCCGCGCGCTCAAGACCGTGACCACCAATGACGACGGCCGCTGCGACGCGCCGCTGCTCGAGGGCGTTGCGCTCGCCAAAGGCGAATACGAACTCGTGTTCCACGCCGGCGACTATTTCGCCGCTCTCGGCACGAAAGTGCCCGAGCCGCGCTTCGTCGACCGCGTGGTGCTGCGCTTCGGCATCGCCGACGCGGGCTCGCACTACCACGTGCCGCTACTCGTTTCGCCGTGGTCGTACAGCACCTATCGGGGCAGCTGAGCATCAATCGGGCGGCCACCGCAACACGAACTCGGAGGGCATTCCGGGCGATCTTCCAGCCCGACTCATCAAGCCCGAGGACATACAAAAAACAATGGCAGCGCGGCAGCGCGCATGGGTCACTCTGCGGCCCCAACGCTACGCGGCGCGCTCATACCCCGCAGTTAGCACGTGCGTTCAGACGCGCGCGCAATGCATCAGGACTGGAGACGTTTCATGGAAGGCTTTATTACCGATTGGCTGAACCTCGCACTGCGCTGGTTCCACGTCATCGCGGCGATCGCCTGGATTGGCGAGTCGTTCTATTTCGTCGCGCTCGACAACAGCCTCAAACCGCCCACGGACCCGAACCAGCGTCGTCGCGGCGTGTTCGGCGAGCTGTGGCACGTGCACGGCGGCGGCTTCTACAACATGCAGAAGTACACCGTGGCGCCGCCCGAAATGCCCGATGACCTTCACTGGTCGAAGTGGCCGTCGTACACCACGTGGCTCTCGGGCGCGTCGCTCTTCACGGTGCTGTATCTCATGGCGCCGAACACGTATCTGATCGACAAGAACGTGCTCGACATGGGTCCTGTCGTCGCAATCTTCTCCGCGCTCGGCTTCCTCGCCGCCGGCTGGATCGTCTATGACTCGCTGTGCCGCGTGCTTGGCACAAAGGACAAGCTGCTGGGCGTATGCGTGGGCCTCTATGTCGTGATCGCCGCCTACCTCGCCTGCCACATCTTCTCTGGCCGTGCCGCGTACCTCATCATGGGCGCGATGCTCGCGACGATCATGTCGGCCAACGTGTTCTTCGTCATCATTCCGGGCCAGCGCAAGATGGTTGCCGCGATGCTCAAGGGCGAAGTGCCGAACCCGATCTACGGCAAGCGCGGCAAGCAGCGCTCGGTGCACAACACGTATTTCACGCTGCCCGTGGTGTTCGCGATGCTGTCGAACCACTACGCCATGACCTACGCCCACGCCTATAACTGGGCCGTGCTCGTGGTGATCATGCTGGCCGGCGCACTGATTCGCCAGTTCTTCGTGATGCGTCACCGTGGCCAGCAGCTCTGGTATCTGCCGATCGGCGGCGTGGCCCTGATGTTCGTCGCGCTGGTGTGGACGCTGCCGCGCCCGGTCGTGCCTCAGGCCGAAGCCGCGAACGCACCGTCGCTGAAGGTTTCCGACATTCAGCCTATCCTGCAGCAACGTTGTGCGGCCTGTCACTCGGCGCACCCGACGTTGATGGGCGCAGCGCCGGCCGGCGTGATGCTCGATACGCCCGACGAGATTTCGCAGAACGCGCAGCGGCTCTATCAGCAGGCCGTGACGCTCAAGGCGATGCCGCTTGGCAACGTCACTCACATGACCGACGACGAGCGGCAGAAGATCGCCACCTGGTTCCAGGGCGGTGCGAAGCAATGATGTAGTTGGCAGCGCGAGTGGTTTGCCTCGCGCTACGTGAGATGTGACTGGAAGGACCCGAGGCGCGACGCGCTTCGGGTCCTTTTGCCTTTGGTACGGTCGTTGCTGAGGGGGTTGCGCGTTGGGCTGCGAACCATTCGGGCTGGCGACGGCAGGCGCATCACGCAGTCGGGCGCCGCTGAGCAAACAGAGCGCGTATGCCAACGACCCTCGCCACCTGATCCAATCGACGTATTGAAGCGTCGCACACAGCCATGCATGACTCGCCACGTTTCACCGCGCCTTCATCCGCAAAACGCAAAAAAGCCACGTCTCGGACGTGGCTTTCTCCTGCTGATACGGACTGCCTGGTAATTCCGCGAATTAGCGCATCGCCGCCTTCATCGCTTCTTCCGTCAACCAGAACGACTCAGGCAGATCCTGCTCGTTGAGATTGAGCCCGTCTCCACCGCGGTCGACGACGATGAAATCGCTCACCTCGCCCAACGCAATCAGCGGGTGATGCCAAACGCCCTTCGCATAATTCACGCCCTGCCAGCCGCGCGAAACGAACGCGCGAACCCGGGTGACATCCAGATCGCCCGCCGGTGCGACCACCACGAGATACGGCTTGTCGTTGAGCGGCACGAATGCCTGACTGCCCAGCGGATGCCGTTCGAGCATCTTCACTTCGAACGGCAGCTCGCGCGGCTGCCCGCGAAAGAGATTCACGAGCGTGCGGCCGCCCTCGTCAGTCACATCCACTTTCGCGAGATCGTGAAAGCGGATGGTCGTCCCTAGATTGATCGGAATCTGCTTCGCACCCGCGAGTTCGATCACGTCGCCGAAGGGCGCGAACGCCTCGGGCGTGAGCGGCTCGATAGTCAGCGTCGTCCTTGTTTCACTCATGATGGCCCCATCAGCGTATCAGGCGAGCGTGCCCCAGAGGCGTACACGCGAAACGCCGCCGTCCGGGATGATGTTGAAGCGCACGTGCGTAACCGGACCGAGCGCCGCCAGTTCGCTTTCGTAGTAGTGCTGCTTGTCCATCTGCAGCTTCTGCTCGCCGAGCAGCACCGGCCAGAACATGGCCTGGGTCACGAGCGAGCTGTCCGTGCCGCCCACCACGCGCGCGGCCTGGAACGAGCAGCGATCGGGATAGTTGCCCTTGAAGTGCGCCGTATCGACTTCGATCTTCTTGATGATGCCCGGCTGTGCGAGCGCAATGATCGCCCAGTCGTTGCCCGGCTCCCGGCGGCGGCGCGTTTCCCAGCCGTCGCCCATGTTCACGCCGCGGCCCGGCATGAGCAGCGTAGAGGCCATGCCAAAGTGCTGGTTGTTCGCGCTAACGAGGTACGCACCGTTTTCCATCGCGGCCAGGTCGAACAGTTCGGTACGGCTCGCGCCCGCCCAGTCCACCTGCGGCTGGCCGTACACGCGCAGACGCGCGATGCCGCCATCGGGATAGATATTCACGCGCAGGTGCGTGTACGGCTTGTCGCTCGACACTTCCACGTAATGGTGGCTATTGCCGTTCAACGAGGTCGAAGAAACGATCTCCGTCCATTGTGTCGTGGCCGTGGGTGCGCCATCGGCCACGTACGCGCCCTCCACCGATGCCGCCGGCGGGTAGTTGCCCGTGAAGTGGCTCGTGTCGATATCGAGGCCCTTGATGACGCCGGGGCGTGCGAGCTTCACGATGCACCAGTCATAGCCGCTCGTGCGCTTGCGGCGCGTTTCCCAGCCGTCCATCCACTTGCCGTGTTCGTCGTACTTGCCCGGAATAAAGACGGCCGGCTCCGGATTGAGCATGCGATCCTTCGGCGCGAAGAAGTCGTCGCTCGCCTCGAGCGCCTGCGCGCCCAGGCGCGGGTCCGCGAGATTCACAAAGCGGCGCGTGAAATCGGGGGCGTTGGGGTCGAGAGTCGGGAGTGCCATCGTTGTCTTCCTTCGTGTCTTTTCTGTAGATCAAAACGGCGCTGCACCCCTTCCGCGAGAAGCCGGGGGGCGCGTCGCCACGTTACGCGTCGATCAGTTCGTCCAGCCTGAAGCGCGCAATGCGGTAAATCTGGTCGAGGCTCGCGCGCATTTCATCGGCGCGGCTGTTGTTCACGCGCGCCTCGAAATTCGCGATGATGCCGTGGCGGTCATAGCCGCGCACCGCGAGAATGAATGGGAATCCGAACTTCTCGCGATACGCGCCGTTGAGCGCCAGCAGCTTGTCGAACTCTTCCTGCGTGCACTGGTTCAGACCCGCGCCGCTTTGCTCGCGCGTGGATTCGGCGGTCAGCTCGCCACGCACGGCGGCCTTGCCCGCAAGTTCCGGGTGGGCGTTGATGAGCGCGAGCTGCTGCGTCTCGCCGGAGGTTTCCACGGCCTGCGACATGGCGCGATGCAGCGCGTCGATGCTCGCAAACGGGCGTTGCTGCGCGGCCGCAGCGGCGACCCAGGGCGAGTGCTCGAAGATGCCCGAAAGTGCCGCCACGAAGGCGTCGATCGAGGCTCGATTCAGCTGTTCGAGGGTGTAGTGCATTGCCTTCATGCGGCGGCCCCGCGGTGGTCGTTCTGCTGCGGTTGATAGGGATGATGCTCGCGCCAGTGGCGCGCGATGTCCACGCGGCGCGTGACCCACACGCGCTCGTGTTTCTCGATGTGATCGAGAAAGCGCTGCAGCGCGCGAAAACGCCCGGGGCGCCCGAGCAGCCGGCAGTGCATGCCGATCGAGAGCATCTTCGGCGCTTCGTCGCCTTCTTCGTAGAGCACGTCGAATGCGTCGCGCAAATAGGTGAAGAAGTGGTCCGCCGTGTTGAAGCCCTGGGGCGACGCGAAGCGCATGTCGTTGGTGTCGAGCGTGTAAGGCACGATCAGTTGCGGCACCGACGTGCCGCCCGTGACATCCACGTCCATCCAGAACGGCAGGTCGTCGCCGTAGTAATCGGAGTCGTAGAGGAAGCCGCCATACTCGGCCACGAGGCGATGCGTGTTCGGGCTGTCGCGTCCCGTGTACCAGCCGAGCGGGCGCACGCCCGTCACGCGCTCGATCGCTTCCATGCCGAGCTTCATATGCTCGGCTTCCTTGGCGGGCGAGACGTCCTGGTAGTGAATCCAGCGATACCCATGGCACGCGATCTCGTGGCCCAACTCGACGAACGCACGCGCGACTTCGGGATGACGCTCGATCGCCATGCCTACACCGAACACGGTGAGCGGCAGGCCGCGCTTTTCGAATTCGCGCAGGATGCGCCACACGCCCGCGCGCGAGCCATATTCGTAGATCGACTCCATGCTCATATGGCGCGCGGGATAGGCCGCGGCGCCCACGATTTCGGTGAGGAACTGCTCGGAGCCGGGGTCGCCGTGCAGCACGCAGTTTTCGCCGCCCTCTTCGTAGTTGAGCACGAACTGCACCGCGACGCGCGCCTGGCCGGGCCAGTTGGCCTGCACCGGATACCGGCCATAACCGATCAGATCGCGGGGATATTGGGGATCGAGTGGCATGCTGGTCGAATCAATCGAATAGAGAGAATGAAACGCAATATCCGCACAACGGCGAGGCACCGCGAAACGGCCGCTGGCGCTGCATTGCAGGGCCTCGCGGACGGTCCGCGCAACCTGCTCACAGGACCGGACCAGTGTAGCGAAATCACCTGTACGCGCCCATACGCACGCTCAGATAGTACGGGTCAAGCGAGGTGTATGTGGCCGCCCGATACGACGTGATCCGGGTGGCCACCTCCGCTTGCGCGCGCTGCGCGTTTACCCGTAACGCAGCGGCCGCACGGGCGGCGGCGTTTCCGTGGCCGGGGCGGGGTTGGCCGGGCTGAAACGCGCGAAGTCGCCGTCATAGCGCTTGGCGAGCGGGCGCGCGAAGTCGCCGCGCTTGGCGGTCGTGAGGCGCAGTGCGACGAGCGCCTCGACCCACTTCACGGCGGCCGTCACGCCGTCGACCACCGGCACGCCGAGCGCGTCTTCCACCTGCGCGCACAGGCTCGTCATGCCCGCGCAACCGAGCACGATCGCGTCCGCACCGTCTTCTTCGAGCGCACGGCGGCACTCGTCGACGATCGCGCGGCGCGCGGCCGACCCCGGTTCATCGAGTTCGAGCACAGCCACGTCGATCGCGCGCACGTTGCGGCAAAAACGCGTCATTCCGTAACGCTCGGCGAGATGCCAGGCCATGGCGCGCGTGCGTGAGAGCGTCGTCACGACCGAGAAGCCCGGCGCGAGCACGCTCGCCGCATGCATCGCGGCTTCCGCGATGCCCACGACGGGCCCGCGCGCCAACTCGCGCGCCGCGTACAAGCCCGGGTCGCCAAAGCACGCGATCACGTAGCCGTCGAAGCCTTCGCGCTCGCCCGCCTCCACTTCGGCGAGCAGGCCAGGGGTGGCGAGCGCCTCGTCGTAATAGCCTTCGATCGACGGCGGGCCCATCGTCGGGCTCACCGCCACCACCTCCGTGCCCGGTGCGATCACGGCGCGCGCGCACTGCTCCATCGCGGCGGTCATACGCTGCGTAGTGTTCGGATTGATCAGTTTGATGCGCATTTCGATTCCTTCGTCGATGCCTGGTTTTACGCGCAGCTCATGCGTTCGCGCGAGCACGTTCGCCCATCGTGAGCGCACGGTAGAACAACGCGCCGAGTGCGGCACCGATGAACCACGAGAAGTTCGCCGCGCCGCCGAGCGAAGGCACCATCACGCAGAGAATCGCGATCACGGCGGCGGGCAGCAAGGCCGACACCGCGCGCCAGTTCACGCCGTTGCGATACCAGTACGCCCCGTTCGGCGACACCGTGTAGAGATCATCCACGGCAAGACGACCGCGCTTCACGAGATAAAAGTCGACGATGAGGACACCATACAAAGGCCCGATAAAGGCGCCGAGTATGTCGAGCGTGTAGTGAATCACGGCCGGGTTGTTGAAGAGATTCCACGGCGTGATGAAGATCGAGGCCACGGCGGCGAGCATGCCACCCGCACGCCAGCTGATGAGCCGCGGCGCGACGTTGGAAAAATCGAACGCGGGCGAAACGAAGTTCGCGACGATGTTGATGCCGATAGTCGCGATCGTGAACGTGAGCGCGCCGAGAATCACCGCGGTCGGATGATCGATGCGGCCGACCGTTTCGACGGGATCGGTAATCAGTTCTCCGAACACAGGCAGCGTTGCCGACGTCGTGATGACCGTGACGAGAGAGAAGGCGAGGAAGTTGACCGGCAGCCCCCAGAAGTTGCCCTTGTGCACGCTCTTGAGCGACTTGCCGTAGCGCGAGAAGTCGCCGAAATTGAGCATCGGCCCCGAGAAATACGACACCACGAGCGAGATCGCCGTGATCATCACGGGAATCACTTCAGTGCCGTGATACTTCACGCCGCCGAGATTCAGGCCGATATTGTGCCAACCCGCGCGATACACCATGTAGCCCGCGAGCGCGAACATCACGACATAAACAGCCGGCCCCGCGAAGTCGATGAACTTCTTGATGGTCTCCATGCCGTTCCAGAACACGAGGGCCTGCAGCACCCAGAGCGTCATGAAGCCGGCCCAGCCGACCGCGGAAAGCCCGAGCAAGCCGTGCTTGTGCACGTCGGCATAAGGCATGAGTTGCGGTACGAACTTGAGCACGACGATCACGAGCGCGCTCGAAGCGAGATAGGTCTGGATGCCGTACCACGCCACGGCGATGAGGCCGCGAATCACGGCGGGAATGTTGGCGCCGAGCACGCCGAAGGTGCCGCGACATGCCACCGGGTACGGCACGCCGTGACGCTGGCTCGGCCGCGCGATCAAGTTGCAGAGCACATTGACGATGGAGATGCCGACGATCAGCGCGACGAGCACTTGCCAGCTCGTGAGGCCGAGCGCGAAGAGGCTCCCCGCGAACACATAGCCGCCGACGCTATGCACGTCGGACATCCAGAACGCGAAGATGTTGTACGCGCCCCAGGTCTGCTCCTTGAGGGGAGCCAGGTCGTGGTTGTAGAGCCGCTCGCTGTAGCCGGCCGGCAAGCGCAGATTGTCTGCGGACTCGCTGCTTTCGCCAGATTCGAAGTTGGGCACTGCCGGACTGCCAGGTGACGCGCTGAACTGAGCCATGATCCGCTCCTTGGATGGATATGCCGACGGAAAAAAGACGCCTGAACGCCTCGAAACGCGTGCGTACCGCCGCTGGACGCGGCCGCCGCGATATCCCCGAATGGTCTGGCCTTCTCGGGCACTGCGCCGGTCGCCGCCTAATGGCGCCCTGTAACGCTGTGCCTGTTCTTGCCGTACGCATGCATTGCATGCGCCCCACTCCATCCTTTTCAGCCGCGGCAGCCACCTGTCGAAGCGGGCTGTCGCGCTTTACTGCAATCCCTTACTGCAATCCGTTTCAGTGCTGCCTTGGAAGCGCATCAGCGTGCCAGCGAGGTCGCCTCGCGCGCGCTGAACACTTCCTGCAAATCGACCGAAGCGCCCGCCGGCCGGTCGAGCATCCTGAGCTCGACGCCCTGCAAATGGCGCACCATGAGGTCGACGGCCTCTTTCTCGTTTCCGGCCTCGAGCGCCGCGAGAATCGCCTCGTGATCGTCGAACGAACACGGACTGCGTCCCGGCGATTCGTAGAGCGCCGAAATCAGCGTGGAGCGCGCCACGAGCCCGTTAAGACAGTCGCACAGCACCGTATTGCCGGTGAGCGTGGCCAGCGACGTATGGAACTCGCCCGAAAGCCGGATCCACGTCGGGAAGTCGCGCCCTTCGAAGGCCTTGCGCTCGCGCCGGATCGTCTCGCCGATGGTCTTCAGCCGACGGTTGCCGTGCTGCGCGCTGCAAATGCGCCCCACTACTGCCAGTTCGATGATCCGTCGCATCTCGAACACCTCGTGCACTTCCTGGAGCGACGGGCTTGCGACGAACGCGCCACGATTGGGCTCCAGATCCACGAGGTGGTCCTTCGCGAGCAGCGCGAGCGCCTGGCGGATCGGGCCGCGCTTCACGCCGAATACTTCGCACAACTGTGCTTCGGTCAACTTCGCGCCGGGCGGCAGCCGGTGCTCGAGAATCGCTGCGCGGATTCGCGCGGCGATCGCCTCGGGCTTCATGCCGGTTGCTTCGGCGTCGATATCGGTCTTTCGCATGGCTCGTGTCTCTATGCTGGGTATCCTAGGTTGGACATAAATATTGTCAACAATTATGTGGGCGAACCTGGGGAAGATCCCCACGTGCGCGCCGACTGCAACGTGCCTCGTATCGGTGAAAGGCGCTCCACTTCGGGGAATTCAGCACCTGCATGGTGATTTGCTGCCCCAATCCGGGCGAATTTTTTGTCAACAATTTAGAGAAGAAGCGTTGGCGTGAACATTGTCAGATGCCGCTTTTGACTGGCCGTTAGTTGCATAAGGCTCCCTGAAAAAAAGCGCCCGAAAGCGCTTCCATGTCGGTGCGAAATCAACTCAGGTGCGGATACCCGCTCACGGTCAGTTCGAAACCGTGCGCGGTGGTGGTCAACTGCGCAGGTGCGCCCATCGGCAACGTGACCATATCCGGAATATGGCCGAACGGCAGGCCCGTGACCACCGGAATGCCAACCACGGCGCGCACCTGCTCAACCATTTCGCGCAGATCGTAGCCATTGTCGTAATCGAACTGCTTGTGGCCCGTGAAGTCGCCCAGCACCAGGGCTTGCTGGCGAGCAAGGATGCCGGTCAGATGCAACTGATAAATCATGCGCTCGATGCGGAACGGTTGCTCGTTCACGTCTTCGACGAACAGGATGCCGCCCTCGACCGGCGGCAGATAAGGCGTGCCGATCAGCGAAGTCAGCACGGCCAGATTGCCGCCCCATAGCGTGCCCGAAACACTCGTCGACTGGGCCTGCGGCGCGTTCACCTTGAGCGTGTAGTTCGGTTTCGAGAGCGCGCCCCAGAAGTGATGCATCGTGAAGCTGCTGAGACTCTCGGCGCCGAAGTCGCTGCAGAGCATCGGCCCGCCGAACGTCGTGAGCCCGGCGCGCGCGAGCAGCGCGAGCTGGATGGCGGTGAAATCGCTATGCCCCACGAACGCGATGGGCTGATCCGTCAAACGCCGCTGCAGCCCGTCGTAATCGAGACCGTGCAGGATGCGCACCGCGCCATAGCCGCCACGTACGGCGAGTACGATGTCCGGCAGGTCGCGCGATGGGTCGGCGAGGCGATTCAGTTCGGCCGCGCGCTGGCCATCCGTGCCGGCAAAACGCTGATAGCGCCGCTCGGTCGCCTGCACGCCGTTGACGTGATGGCCCTGCGCCCGCAACCGGACAAGCGCTCGGTGCACCGCTTCCGCATCATGCGGATAACCGGACGGAGCCACCAGCTCGATGGTGCGATGAATGGTCATGTCGAATTCGCTTCAACCGTGAGATTCAACCCGCGGGTCCGTCCGGACCGGCTACGCCAGTCCCTCCCTGCGCCTGCTCAGCCTGTTCCCGAGCCTTGCGGCGCGCTTCCCGGCTCGCGCGGCGCCGATCGGCGAAGAACGCGCGCAGCGCCTCGCCGCACTCGTCCGCCAGCACGCCTGCGGACACGCTCGTGTGATGATTGAGCTGCTCGTTGGCGAAGGCGTCGACCACGCTGCCGCACGCGCCGGTTTTCGGATCATGTGCGCCGAACACCACACGTGCGATGCGCGCGTGCATGATCGCGCCGGCACACATCAGGCACGGTTCAAGGGTCACATAGAGTTCGCAGCCCGGCAAGCGGTAGTTACCCAGCGCGTGCGCGCCCGCGCGCAAGGCCGCCATTTCGGCGTGCGCGGAGGGATCGTGCGCGCCGATCGGGTGGTTGAAGCCCGAGGCGATCACTTCGTCGCCACGCACGAGCACCGCGCCCACGGGCACTTCGCCGGCGGCGCGCGCCTCTTCGGCGGCGGCCTGTGCGAGGCGCATGAAATGCCGGTCGCGCTCGGAGACGGGATTGAGCTGGACGTCGGATTGAGGCGCGGGTGTGGACGCCGTCACGAGCGGATCGGCGGGAACCGATCCAGCGGGCGAAGTGACCACCGGGTGCGCCTCTTCGCGTTCGCCGCCGGGGGCGTCTGGCTGGACGGGACTGCCCGTCACGCCGCCCCCGCCGGGAACCCCGGGAGGCCGGGCTCGCCCGCTGCGCGTTCGGACAAACGCTCCGCGATGCGGCGGCGATATTCGTGCGGCACGACCATCGGTCCGCCGCGCAACGATTCGAGCGCCATGTCGAGCGCCAGCATGCGCGCGCGCAGACGACACTGCACGGCCTTGTCGCCCACCGTGGCGAGCTCGTCCTCGAGGTCGCGCAAGGCCCGCAGCTGTTCGACTGCGGGCGGCACGAAGCCCGCGTTCTTCAGGATGCGGTGGGCTATGCGCACTTCTTCGGGCACGAGCAGGTCGTCGTCGAGCGTCTGCGGCGCACCGGCGCCGGGCAGGTCGTCGAAGTCACCGCGCGCGGCCGCGGCGGCAATCCGTTGTTCGACGAGGGCATCAAGCAATTTCATCAGCAATCCACTACGTTGCGGCTCACGCATTCTATCAGGGTGAGACCTGGAAGACCGTGCGCGGCCGGCATGTGTGCCATCTACCCCCTGCAGCTTGACAGACCGACGGTTTGATGCGAATGAAAAGACGCGGGCGTCGCAATCTGGAATCGCCTGATGGCAGCCGGCTGAGGCAGCCGTTCCAAGGGCTGGATGCAAAAACGCCGCTGGAGCGTCCGGCACATACCGGCACGCCAGCGGCGCAAAAAGATATCGGGGCATTCGGCCCCGCCCTTCCCTTAGTCCTTCATCACCTTGCCGACCGCGTCGACCACCACGCTCACGTTCTTCTCGTTCAGGCCTGCCACGCACATACGGCCCGAGCGCAGGATGTACACGCCGAATTCTTCTTTCAGGCGCTCGACCTGCTTCTCGCTCAAGCCCGTGTACGTGAACATGCCGCGCTGCTTCACGTAGCGAGCGAGCGCCGCTTCGCTCGCATGCGAGCGCAGGCCGTCGTGGATCGCCACGCGCATGCGCGCAATGCGCTCGCACATCGCCGCCAGCTCCTGCTCCCACGCCGCCTTCAGTTCCGGCGTGCCCAGCACGCGCGTGACGATCTTCGCGCCGTGCGTCGGCGGATTGCTGTAGTTCGCGCGCACCGAGCCCGTGAGCTGGCCGAGCACGCGGTCGGCGGCCGCCGCGTCTTCGCAGATCACGTGCAGCCCGCCGCAACGCTCGCCGTAAAGCGAGAAGTTCTTCGAGAACGAATTCGCCACGAGCGCCGGCACGCCACGGCGCGCAAGCTCGCGCACGGCGAACGCGTCGTCCTCGAGGCCCGCGCCGAAGCCCTGATACGCCATATCGACGAACGGCAGCAGGTCGCGCTTTTGCAGCACGTCGATCACTTGCTCCCATTGCGCGCGATCCAGGTCGACGCCCGTCGGGTTATGGCAGCACGCGTGCAGCAGCACGACAGTCTTCGCCGGCAGCGCGTCGATGGCCGAGAGCATCGCCTCGAACTTCAGGCCGCCCGTCACCTCGTCGTAGTACGGGTACGTGTTCACCGTGAAGCCCGCGCGCTCGAAGATGAAACGGTGGTTCTCCCACGTCGGATCGCTCACCCACACCTGGCTGGTCGCAAAATAGCGCTTGATGAAATCGGCGCCCACCTTGAGCGCGCCCGAGCCGCCCAGTGTCTGCACGGTCGCGATGCGGCCGGCCGCGCGCGACGGGCAGTCGGCGCCGAACACCAGTGCCTGCACAGCGTCGCGATACTGCGCGAAACCGGCCATCGGCAGATACGGCTTCGGACCCGGCTCCTCGAGAATCGCCGCCTCGGCCGCGTGAACGGCTTTCATGACGGGCAGACGGCCTTCGTCATCGAAGTAGATGCCAATGCTCAGATTGACCTTGTTCTCACGCGGGTCCTTCTGGAAATTCTCGTTGAGCGAGAGGATCGGGTCGCCGGGATAGGCATCGATGTGTTCGAACATGCTGTTTAACTCTCTGGACGAAATTCGGGACGAAAATCAGCGCTTACGGAGCCGGCACGCCGCGTTGCAGCGCCGGCACTGACTTGCGGCACCACAGGCGGTAGGCGAGCCCAAGCACGCCCAGCCAGACCGGAATCAGGTACACGGAAATGCGCAGATCCGGGATCAGATACATTACAACGAGAATGCCGCCGAGGAACGCGAGACACACGTAATTCGTCAGCGGATAACCGAGGCTGCGGAACGTGGTCGTCTGACCGGTACGCGCCTTCTCGCGGCGGAACTTCAGGTGAATCAGGCTGATCATCGCCCAGTTAATGATGAGCGCGGACACGACGAGCCCCATCAGCAGTTCGAACGCCTTGCCCGGCATGAAGTAGTTGATGATCACGCAGGCGGCCGTGACGAACGCCGACACGCCGAGCGCCGCCAGCGGAATGCCGCGCCGGCTCACCTTGAGCAGCGCCTTCGGCGCATTGCCTTGCTGCGCGAGACCGTAGAGCATGCGGCTGTTGCAGTACACGCCGCTGTTGTAGACCGAGAGCGCCGCCGTCAGCACGACGAGGTTCAGCACGTTGGCCACGAGGTCGCTGTTCATCGCGTGGAAGATCAGCACGAAGGGGCTGCCGCCGGCCACGACCTTTTGCCAGGGGTAGAGCGAGAGCAGCACGCCGAGCGCGCCGATGTAGAAAATCAGGATGCGGTAGATCACCTGATTCGTCGCGCGCGGAATGCTGTGCGAGGGATCGTCGGCCTCTGCCGCGGTGATGCCGACCAGCTCCAGCCCGCCGAACGAGAACATCACGACCGCCATGGCCATGACGAGACCCGAGACGCCGTGCGGGAAGAAACCGCCGTTGCGCCAGAGGTTCGACACGCTTGCCTCGGGACCGGCCGAGCCCGAGAACAGCAGCCAGCCGCCGAAGGCGATCATGCCGACGATCGCGAGCACCTTGACGATGGCGAACCAGAACTCGAGTTCGCCGTACGACTTCACGCTCGTGAGGTTGATGCCGTTGATCACGACGAAGAACACCAGCGCCGAGACCCACGTGGGCAGCGTCGGCCACCAGTAATGCATGTAGATGCCGACCGCCGAAAGCTCGGCCATGCTCACGAGAATGTAGAGCACCCAGTAGTTCCAGCCGGAGAGAAAGCCCGCGAACGGGCCGAAATACTTGTCTGCGAAATAGCTGAACGAACCGGCGACGGGCTCGTCCACGACCATCTCGCCCAGTTGCCGCATGATGAAGAACGCAATGATGCCGGCGACGCCGTAGCCGAGCAGCACCGAGGGGCCGGCGGTCTGAATCGTCTGCGCAATGCCGAGGAACAGGCCCGTGCCGATCGCCCCGCCCAGCGCAATGAGCTGGATGTGGCGATTCTTGAGGCCGCGTTTTAGCTGGCCGCGATTTTCACGCGTGTCGTTTGAAACCATGTCTCGTCCTGTCTCCGACTTATGTGCGCAGGGCCGAAGCATCCGGGTAGGACGCCGGCTCCGCTCCACGAAATAAAATTGCGCACACAACCTTCTGCATCGGCGCGCTGCCGGGCTTGGTGGTATTGGCCGCCAGCCCGATCGGGTGCGC
Organism: Paraburkholderia sp. BR10141; assembly: GCF_056155635.1. NCBI lineage: Bacteria > Pseudomonadati > Pseudomonadota > Betaproteobacteria > Burkholderiales > Burkholderiaceae > Paraburkholderia > Paraburkholderia sp. BR10141. Next base: position 102,694 of record NZ_JBMIQH010000018.1, read on the forward strand.
CCAGTGTATAGTTGACGCGGAAAAATATGATTTCATCTCGTACGCAGGCAAACCCTGATTGATACAATTCCCTCTCGCCTCAAACCCATCTCACGCAAGATAAATGCAAAATCTCGCGCTCGATACGATCGACATGCGGCTTCTCGCCGCACTGCAGGAGCGCGGACGCGCTTCGAACCTCGAACTCGCGGCCGCGATCAAGCTCTCGCCCGCGCAGACACTCAGGCGTCACCGGCGGCTCGAGGAGCTCGGCGTGATCCGGCGCTACGAGACGCGCCTCGACGCGCAGGCGCTCGGCTTCGGCGTGGTCGCCTTCATTCAGGTAACGATGGAGCGCGGGCACATGCGCGAGCTCGTCAAGTTCAAGGAACTCGTCGCGACGTTGCCGCAGGTGCAGGAGTGCTACTCCGTGACTGGCGATATCGACTACGTTCTGAAGGTGGTGGCGCGCGATCTCAAGGCGCTTTCCGAGTTCCTGCTCGATACGCTGATGCGCGCCCCCGGCGTGAACAGCGTGCAGTCGATCGTCTGCCTCGATGAACTCAAGGGGACGAGCGCGATGCCGCTGGAAGCCTGAGACAAGCGCGCGCCAGGTCCGTCTGGCGGGGGTTTTCGGCGAAAACGCAATTTTATCTCATCAGCGGCCTGCTCGCGGCGTCGCGAGACCGGCTGATGAAATAGTCTTGCTAAAAGCCCCATCGTGCTCTAAAAAACATGCTAGTTAGCCTGTCTCCTGGCCATCCTGGACACGGCAACGGGCGGCTTCACAGGCGCGAGCGCGACAGTCCATGAGTCTTCTTGAGCTCAGAGGCGTTTCCAGGCACTTCGGCGCCATCCAGGCGCTGACCGACGTGACGTTGAGCCTGGAACCCGGCCAGGTGGTCGGACTCATGGGCGACAACGGGGCCGGAAAATCGACGCTGGTGAAGGTCATCGCCGGCAACTTCCCGCCCTCTCACGGCGAAGTCCTCATCGACGGCAAGCCCGTTCATTTCAGCCGCCCCGTGGATGCCCGCGCCAAGGGCATCGAGGTCGTGTATCAGGACCTCGCGCTCTGCGACAACCTCACGGCGGCGGCCAACGTCTTTCTCGGGCGCGAGCCGCGCCTCGGCATATGGCCCTTTCGCGTACTCGATCACGCGGCCATGTACCGGCGCGCTGCCGAGCTGTTCAAGGAACTGAAGTCCGAAACGCGCCCGCGCGATCTCGTCCGGCAGATGTCGGGCGGCCAGCGCCAGGCCGTGGCGATTGCGCGCACGCGACTGTCCGAAGCGCGGCTCGTGCTCATGGACGAACCCACCGCCGCGATCAGCGTGCGCCAGGTCGCGCAGGTGCTCGACCTCATCAAACGCCTGTCCGAACACGGCATTGCCGTCATTCTCATCAGTCACCGCATGCCTGACGTTTTCGAAGTCGCCCACCGCGTGGTCGTCATGCGGCGCGGGCGCAAGGTTGCGGACAAGCAGACCGAAGCCTCTTCGCCGGAGGAAGTCACCGGCCTGATCACCGGAGCCATCGCCGCCGCCTGAAGCGGCCCGCGCGCGATTGTGTTGCATGGGGCCGCACTAAGCGCTGAAGCGCTAAGTGCGCGCCGACCGCTTTGCATGGGGCCGCACTAAGCGCTGAAGCGCTAAGTGCGGCCGACAGGAGACCCGAAATTGAACGATGCGCCGCAAAGGCCGAATCCGATGCCGACACTGCTTGACGATCCCCAATCCGCGAAGACCCACACCCGCTGGAGCGGACTGCTCGCGAGCCAGGTGTTCTGGGTGGTGCTCGCGACGCTCGCAGCCTGCCTCCTGCTCTCGTTCGTCACCTCGACGTTCGCCACGCAGCAAAACCTCTTCAACGTCACGCGCAACTTCGCCTTTGTCGCCATCGTCGCGCTGGGGATGATGGCCATCATCATTACAGGCGGGATCGACATTTCGGTCGGCTCGACGATCGGCCTGAGCGGCATCGTGCTTTCCGTCACGATGAACGCGGGCTACCCGATCTGGGCCGGCATCGGCCTCGGCCTGCTCACCGCGGGAGTGGTCGGCCTCGTGAACGGCCTGCTCATCGCCTATCTCAACATGCAGCCGTTCGTCGTGACGCTCGGCATGCTGAGCGTGGGCCGCAGCCTCGCGCTCGTGATCTCCGGAAGCCGGACTATCTTCGAATTCGGACCCGACGGGCACAAGTTACTCCTGCTCGGCGGCGGCAAAACGCTCGGCGTGGCCAATCCCGTGTGGTTTCTGATCGTCCTCGGCCTGCTGTTCTGGTTCGCCTTCGCCTTCACGCGCTGGGGCCGCTATGTCTTCGCGGTCGGCGGCAACCGTCATGCGGCCAATCTCACAGGCGTGCCGGTACGGCGCGTCATCTGCTCGGTCTATGTGCTGGGCGGCCTGATGGCAGGCGTCGCGGCCATTCTCGAAGTGGGCTGGCTCGGCGCGGTGACCACCGGCCTCGGCACCGGCGACGAGCTACGCGTGATCGCCGCGACGGTGATCGGCGGCACCAATCTCGCGGGCGGCGTGGGCAGCGCGTTCGGCACGATCGTCGGCGCCGCGCTCATCGAAGTGATCCGCAACAGCCTGATCCTGCTCGGCGTCGATTCGTTCTGGCAGGGTACCGTCGTGGGCGGCTTCATCATCATCGCCGTGCTGTTCAACCGGCTGGGCGGCGAGCGGCAAAACGACTGAACGGAATTCAGGGAGGCGCGGCCGGACTGCACGCGGAACCGCCGGCCGTCAGCCATCACAAGAAGCGCGACTCGTTGCGCGCGGTTCCGCAGAAAGCCCAAGGCACGGGCGCGGGCTTTCCTTCCGATGACGAAAACTGTACGAGACACGCGCGCCGTACGACCGGCGCCGAACAGGAGGAAACCATGAAGAAAGCGTGGAAGTATCTCGCTGCGATCGGAGGGCTCGCGATGCTGGCCTCTTCCGCCTACGCAGCCGACAAGACCCTCGCACTGGTCGTGAAGGGCCTCGACAATCCGTACTTCGACCTCATGCACCAAGGCTGCGACCGGGCCAACAAGGAGCTCAGCAAACAGGGCTACAACTGCTACTACACCGGCCCCGCGACAGCGGCGGATGAAAGCGCCGAAGTGCAGATCGTCGACGACCTGCTGACCAAGGGCGTCGCGGCGATTGCGATTTCGCCGTCGAACGCGCCGGCCATTGCCGAGGTGATCCGCCGCCGCAACGCGAAGATCCCGATCATCACCGCGGACGCCGATCTGCTGCCGAAGGACCAGTCGTTGCGCAAGGCGTATGTGGGCACCGACAACTACGAGCTGGGCGTGAAGCTCGGCGAGCAGTTGAAGACGCTGATGCCCAAGGGCGGCAACATCTGCCTCGTGATGGGCAACCCCGCGGCCGAGAACATCAACCAGCGCGCCCAGGGCACACGCGACGTGCTCTCGGGCAAGAAAGGCATCAAGAAGCTGGCGGGCGAAAACAACTGGCACGAGATCAGCGCCTGTCCGCTCTACGTGAACGACGATGCCGCGAAAGCGAATCAGATGATGCAGGACACGCTCACCGCGAACGCCAGCACGCTCCAGGCGTTCGTGTTCGAGGGCGGCTGGCCGCTCTTCGCACCCGAGGCGTATTCGCAGGTCGTCGCGCCGATCATGGACAAGATCAACAGCGGCCAGTTCGTGATCGTTTCAGCCGATACGCTCGGGCCGGAGCTGCAGGCCCTCAAGGACCACAAGGTCAATGCGCTGGTCGGGCAGCGGCCTGAGGAAATGGGCTATCAGGCGGCGATGGTGATGCGCGACCTCGCCGAAGGAAAGACAGTGAAGCCGATCGTTCACACGGGTCTCGACGTTTGCACCTGGAAGAACGCGGATACGTGCCTGAAGCATTGAGCGCCGGAAGCAAAAAACCCGCGCCGGCACACCGTGCCGAACGCGGGTTCTTTGCTTCGCCTGCAGGCTAGCGGGAGAACGTCACTCCCATTCGATCGTCGCGGGCGGCTTGCCCGAGATGTCGTACACCACACGGTTGATGCCGCGCACTTCATTGATGATGCGGTTCGACACGTGGCCCAGCAACTCGTGCGGCAGGTGCGCCCAGTGCGCCGTCATGAAGTCGAGCGTCTGCACCGCGCGCAGCGCAACGACATACTCGTACGTGCGGCCATCGCCCATCACGCCCACGCTCTTCACCGGCAGAAACACGGCGAACGCCTGGCTCGTGAGTTCGTACCACGACTTGCCGGTTTCCTTGTCGATCGTGTTACGCAGCGTCTCGATGAAGATCGCATCCGCGCGGCGCAGCAGATCCGCAAAATCGCGCTTCACTTCGCCGAGAATACGCACGCCGAGGCCAGGGCCCGGGAACGGATGGCGATAGACCATTTCGTGCGGCAGGCCGAGCTTCACACCCAGTTCGCGCACTTCGTCCTTGAAGAGTTCACGCAGCGGTTCGAGCAGCTTGAGGTTGAGCGTTTCCGGCAGGCCGCCCACGTTGTGGTGGCTCTTGATCGTGTGCGCGGCCTTCTTGCCCTTGCCGGCCGACTCGATGACGTCCGGATAGATCGTGCCTTGCGCGAGCCATTTGGCGTCGGTGAGCTTGCCGGCTTCCGTCTGGAACACTTCGACGAACTCCGCGCCGATGATCTTGCGCTTCGCTTCCGGATCGGTCACGCCGGCGAGCTTCGACATGAACGCTTCGCTCGCGTCGACATGGATCACCTTCACGCCGAGGTTGTCGGCGAACATCGACATCACCTGCTCGGCTTCGTTCAGACGCAGCAGGCCGTGATCGACGAACACGCAGGTCAGCTGGTCGCCAATCGCACGATGCAGCAGCGCCGCCGCGACCGACGAATCCACGCCGCCCGAGAGGCCGAGAATCACGTGCTCGTTGCCCACCTGCCTGCGGATCGTCTCGACGGCTTCGTCGATGTAGTGGCCCATCTCCCAGTCGGCCTTCGCGCCGCAGATGCCGAGCACGAAGCGCTCGAGCATCGCGCGGCCCTGCACCGTGTGCGTGACTTCCGGGTGCCATTGCAGGCCGTAGAAGTGGCGCGCTTCATCGGCCATGGCCGCGATCGGGCACGATTCCGTCGACGCCATCAGCTGGAAGCCTGCCGGCATTTCCGTGACCTTGTCGCCGTGGCTCATCCACACCTTGAGCATGCCGTGGCCTTCGCTCGTGCGGAAGTCTTCGATGCCCTCGAGGAAGCTCGTGTGGTTGCGCGCGCGCACTTCGGCGTAGCCGAATTCGCGCAGGTGGCCGCCGTCGACCTTGCCACCGAGCTGTTCGGCCATTGTCTGCATGCCGTAGCAAATGCCGAGGACCGGCACGCCCAGTTCGAACACAGCTTGCGGCGCGCGCGGCGTGTCGGTGTCGGTGACCGAGTTCGGGCCGCCGGAGAGGATGATGCCCTTTGGCGCGAATTCGCGGACGAATGCGTCATCCACATCGTACGGATGGATTTCCGAATAAACGTGGGCTTCGCGCACGCGGCGCGCGATGAGCTGGGTGACTTGCGAGCCGAAGTCGAGGATCAGGATTTTGTCGTGCATGGCTGCGGACGAGACCTAAAAAAGAACGGATACGGAAAGCCGCGCGACACTTCAAATGCGCGCAGCGTGAATTCATCAGGACCCAAGCGCCGCGCTACGGCGGCACCGGGTGGCGCAAGTTCGGGTGTGCTTCGGGCGCACTGCGTCTGCTGTTTGGGAGGCCGGGTTTGCGCGCGGCCTCAGCCACGCAGCGGCGGCCTCGGTGCGTCGGCCGCCTCGTCGCGAGCCGCCTGGCGAGCCTCTCGAGCTTGCGCGGGACTGGCGGGCGGCGGCGTAACCGGCGATGGACGGGGCGCAACCGGCGGAACGGCCGCGGGCGTCACGGTCGGGACTTCCACAACGGGTTCGACCGGCGCTGCCGGCCGTTTTGCCCCTTTTGCACCGCCCCACGCCATCGTTCGCATAAAGCCCGGCTTCGCGTACGACACCGGCTCTTCGCGCCGTTCGGGCTGGGCCTTCTCCACCTTGCGCTGCTGCGCGGAACTGCCGCTCGCCTGCCCCTTCTGGCGCTTGCGCACCGCGCCCGCGAGCCGGACGCCGCCGAGGCCGAGGACGATCAGCCACACCCCAACCGCACCTGCCGCCAACTGGCCAAAACCCGTGAGCCGCGGCGCACGCAGTCCGATTAGCCAGACCAGCATCAGCACGCCGGCAATCCAGTTGACGTGCCCCACGGTGCGGCCCACGGGCAGTGTCATCTCCCCGTGGAAGGCCGCGCGCAGCGCGAGCCACGCGAAACCCAGCAGCACCACGCCAAACGCCTGCCCAACGAGCGCCGGCTGCGTTTGCACCAGTTGCAACGCGTCGTAGACGAGAGTCCAGGGCGTGAGAACGAACAGCACGCCGAACCCCAGCAACGTCAACGCATCGACAATCAGTAGCACGCGCAGCAGCGGCTTCATCGGGGTTCAGTCCACGTGATAGTTGGGCGCTTCCTTCGTGATCTGCACGTCGTGCACGTGCGACTCGTGCAGGCCGGCGCCGGTAATCTGCACGAACTCCGCCTTCGCGTGCAGGTCTTCGATCGTACGGCAGCCGCAGTAACCCATCGAGGCGCGCACGCCACCGATCAGCTGGAACAGGATGGCGTTGATGGGACCCTTGTAGGCGACACGGCCTTCGATGCCTTCCGGCACGAGCTTGTCGATGTTCGCCGAGTTGTCCTGGAAGTAGCGGTCCGCGGCGCCGTCCTTCATCGCGCCGACCGAGCCCATGCCGCGATACGACTTGTACTGGCGGCCCTGGTACAGGAACACGTCGCCCGGCGACTCTTCGGTGCCCGCGAACATGCTGCCCATCATCACGGCGTTCGCGCCGGCGGCCAGCGCCTTCGAAACGTCGCCCGAATAGCGCACGCCGCCGTCGGCGATGCACGGCACGCCCGTGCCCTTGAGTGCTTCCGAGACATTGGAGATCGCGCTGATCTGCGGCACGCCCACGCCGGCCACGATACGCGTCGTGCAGATGGAGCCCGGGCCGATGCCGACCTTCACGCCGTCCGCGCCGTACTCGACGAGCGCGCGCGCCGCGTCGGCCGTCGCGATGTTGCCGCCGATCACTTCGACGTGCGGGAAGTTCTTCTTGACCCAGCGAACGCGCTCGAGCACGCCCTTGCTGTGACCATGCGCCGTATCCACGACGATCACGTCCACGCCGGCTTGCACCAGCAACTCGACACGCTCTTCGTTGTCCGGACCGACGCCGACTGCCGCGCCCGCGCGCAGCTTGCCGTGCTCGTCCTTACAGGCGGCCGGGTGCTCGGTCTGCTTGGTGATGTCCTTGACGGTCATGAGACCGCGCAGCTCGAATGCGTCGTTGATGACCAGCACGCGCTCGAGGCGGTGGCTGTGCATGAGCGCCTTGGCTTCGACGAGCGGCGTGCCTTCCTTGACGGTGACGAGGCGCTCGCGCGGCGTCATGATCGAGCGCACCGGCTCATCCAGGCGCGTTTCGAAACGCAGGTCGCGGTTCGTGACGATGCCGACGAGTTGCGCGCCTTCCACGACCGGGAAGCCCGAAATGCCATGCTGCTGCGAGAGCGCGATGACGTCGGCGACCTTCATTTGCGGCGGAACCGTGATCGGATCGCGCACGACGCCCGACTCGAAGCGCTTCACCTTCGCGACCTCGCGCGCCTGCTCGGCCGGCGTGAGGTTCTTGTGAACGATGCCGACACCCCCCTGCTGCGCCATGGCGATTGCCAGACGGCCCTCCGTGACGGTATCCATAGCGGCCGACACGAGCGGAATGTTCAGGGAGATATTGCGGGTCAGCCGGGTCTTCAGGCTGGTGTCGCGCGGGAGAACGTCGGAAAAGGCGGGGACGAGGAGCACGTCATCGAACGTGAGTGCTTTCTGGATCAGACGCATGGCAAATCCTATAGGCGCAAAAGCAGATTATACGCGATAGCGCCCTGGAAATCATCAGCGCTAACAGTAGCTTAGCGCCGTTTTCGGGACTATTTCCATGCTCCGACCCTGCCGGTGCGAGCCGTGCGGGCATGGCCCGCCTCCGACCCGAATATCGGGCGCACGCTGCAGGATTGAACAAGACGGGTGCGCGCACCTCCAGTTATGCTTCGGGCCGTTCTGTCATAACGGCCTGCCTTGGGCCAGCCGAAGTATCCGGAGGCAATACAAATGCAGCGTGGTGTGTTGTACGGCGTGCTCGCCGGCGCATTATGGGGAACGGTGTTCGTCGTGCCCCGGCAACTGGCGGAGTTCTCGCCACTGCTCCTGAGCGCGGGCCGCTACGCGATGTATGGGCTCGTCTCGCTCGCCGCGCTTTTGCCCATGCTGCGCCGTGTCTGGCCGCGCATGACGCGCGCCGATCTCGTCGCGCTCGTGAAACTCGCGCTGGTGGGCAACGTGCTCTATTACCTCTTTCTCGCGAGTGCCATCCATCTGGTGGGCATCGCGCCGGCCTCGCTGATCGTCGGCGTGCTGCCCGTCACGGTCACGCTGCTCGGCCGCCGTGACCATGGCGCCGTGCCGCTTTCGCGTCTGGTCTGGCCGCTTGCGATGATCGCGGCCGGCATCGTCTGCATCAACGTGGACGTGTTCAGCGCAGCCGGCGACGCAGGCGGCGCGAGTATCCTCACGCGCATCGCAGGCATTGGCTGCGCCGTCGGCGCGCTCGTGTGCTGGACCTGGTTCGCGGTCGAGAACGCGCGTTATCTGCAGCGCAATGCGCACTTCAGCGGCAACGAATGGTCGGTGCTCTGGGGCGTGGTCACGGGCGCGCTCGGCGGCCTGCTCTGGCTCGGCATTCTCGTCGTGCCGTCGCACTGGGTGCAGGAAACCGTGGCCGCCGGCCGCTGGACCACGTTCTGGCAGCTGAATCTGGTGCTCGCGATCGGCGCCTCGTGGCTCGGCAACGGACTCTGGAACGCCGCCGCCAAGCGCTTGCCGCTCACGCTCTCGGGTCAGATGATCGTGTTCGAGACGCTGTTCGCCCTGCTCTATGGCTTTATTTACGATCACCGGCTGCCGCGCGGGCTGGAAATCGCGGCGATCATGCTGCTCGTGGCGGGCGTAAGCTGGTCGGTACGCCAGCATTCGGGCGGTCCGGAAGACACCGCGCACGGCGACGGCATCGTGCCGAACGGCGATCTGCCGGGCATCGGCAACGAAAGCCGCCTTGCGCAACCCAACGTCGACGCGAAGCAAAACGGCCGCACGACCATCGCCTGAGCGCGCCGGGCCGCAAAATGCCGAATGGGCGAGACAGCGCAAGCTGTCCCGCCCATTACGTTTGTGCGGCAAATCCGTGGCAACCCGGCTCGAACCTCTAGCGCGAGTCCTTGGGCAACCACTTGCGCCCTTCGATCGAGCCTTCCTTGCGGGTCTTGTCGACGCGGCGCTGGCGCGCCATCTTGGGGTCGACGATCAGCGGCCGGTAGATCTCCACGCGATCGTGGTCGGCGAGCACGGTGTCGAGCGGCTTGAGCTTGCCGTACACGCCCACCTTGAGCTTCGCCAGATCGATCTCGGGATGGCGCGCGAGAATGCCGCTCGCGTCGATGGCCTGCCGGACGGTCGCGCCCGTCGGCAACTCGATGCTGATGAGCGTCTGCGCATCCGGCAGCGCGTAGCAGACGTCGATGGAAAGATTCGCGCTCATGGCTTGCCGTAGCGCTGGTCGGCGCGCTTCACGAAGGAGTCGACGAAGGTGTTCGCGATGTGATGGAACACTGGCCCGATGAGCTTCTCTAGAATGATGTTTGAAAACTCGTAATGCAGCGCAAACTCGATCTTGCAGGCGTCGGCGCGCAGCGGCGTGAAACGCCAGTAGCCCGTGAACTTGCGGAACGGGCCATCGGCGAATTCCATGTCGATGCGCTCGGGCCGCTTTTGCGAGTTGCGCGTGGCGAAGTGTTGCTTGATGCCCTTGAAGTTGATGTCGATCTTCGCCTCCATGCCGCTCTCGTCCTGACGGCGAATCTCGACGCCGCCGCACCACGGCAGGAAGTTGGGGTAGTCGGCGACGTCGGTGACAAGGTCGAACATTTGTTCCGCCGAATGGCGAATCAACACGGTTTTCTGGACATCCGCCATAAATTGCGCAATGCGTGGCTAGGGTGAAAGCGCCACGGGCTTTCGGGAGCCCGCTTTGCTAAAATCGTAATTTTAAACGAGTTGGGCCAATCCCATTTTCCTATGAGCATCATCGACAACAGAAAAGCGTTCTTCGATTACTTCATCGAAGAGCGCCACGAGGCCGGGCTCGTGCTGGAAGGATGGGAAGTCAAGGCCATGCGCGCCGGGCGAGCCAACATCAAGGAAAGCTACGTCGTGATCAAGGACGGCGAGCTCTACCTGATCGGCACGCACATCAGCCCGCTGCCCGAGGCCTCGACGCACATCCAGCCGGACCCCACGCGCACCCGCAAGCTGCTGCTCCATCGCGAGGAAATCGACAAGCTGATCGGCAAGGTCGAGCAGCGCGGCTTCACGCTCGTGCCGCTGAACTTTCACTACAAGGGCGGCCGCGTGAAGTGCGAGATCGGCCTCGCCAAGGGCAAGAAGCTGCACGACAAGCGCGAAACCGAGAAGAAACGCGATTGGGAGCGCGAAAAGGCGCGCCTGATGCGCTCGGCCACCTGATTCCTCCGGAAGTTCAGATGGACAACGGGCCGCTCATGCGGCCCGTTGTCATTTGCAGCGGCCTGAGCGCTTATGCGCCCTTCGCCGCCCCGGCCCCGCTGATCTGCCCCTCGCGCAGGCCTGCCCGGTTCACGATCGTCAGCGCTGAAGCGATCATCGAGCTTAAGTCGCCCATGTTGCCCGGCACGATCAGCGTATTGCCCTGCTTCGCCAGATTGGCGAAAGCATTCACGTACTGTTCGGCCACCTTGAGGTTGACGGCGTCCATCCCGCCCTGCGCCTGGATCGAGTTGCCGATCTTCTGGATGGCCTGCGCGTTGGCCTCGGCCACTGCGAGAATGGCGGCCGCCTGACCCTGCGCCTGGTTGATCGCCGCCTGACGCTCGCCTTCCGACTTCTGGATCGCTGCTTCGCGCGCGCCGGCTGCCAGGTTGATCTGCTCCTGCTTGCGGCCTTCCGAGGCCGCGATGAGCGCGCGCTTTTCGCGCTCGGCGGTGATCTGCGCCTGCATGGCGTGCAGGATTTCCTTCGGCGGCGTGAGATCCTTGATTTCGTAACGCAGCACCTTCACGCCCCAGTTCGATGCGGCTTCATCGAGCGCCGACACGACGCTATGGTTGATGAAGTCGCGTTCCTCGAAGGTCTTGTCGAGTTCGAGCTTGCCGATCACCGAGCGCAGCGTGGTCTGCGAAAGCTGCGTAATCGCGAACACGAAATTGCTCGAGCCGTACGACGCCTTCATCGGATCGGTCACCTGGAAGTACAGCACGCCATCCACCTGAAGCTGCGTGTTGTCTCGCGTGATGCAGACCTGGCTCGGCACGTCGAGCGGAATCTCCTTGAGCACGTGCTTGTACGCCACGCGATCCACGAACGGCAGCACGATCGTCAGCCCCGGCGTAAGCGTGGCGTGGTAGCGCCCAAGCCGTTCGAGCACCCAGGCATGCTGTTGCGGCACGATCTTGATAGTCTGCGCGATCAGCACGACGACGATCACGAGCAGAATCAGGCCGACGACTGGGACTTGCATACGGGACCTCCGTTCGCTTCTGTGTGGTGTGTTGGTGTGAGGTGAATTCGGCCGGTCACGCGTGGCGCGCGTCGTCGCGAGTGGCGCCGGGCGCATTGGCATCGCGCCGCTCGCGCTTCGCCGCCACGACGAGGCAACTGCCGCGCACTGCCTTGATTTCATAGAGCGGCGCGTCTTCGGGCTCGCCGGGCGCGAGTTCGACGTCCCATTCGGCGCCGCGATACATCGTGCGCGCGCGGCCGTCGTGCCATGCGGCGACAGCAAGCGTCGCGCCAATATCGAGGTTCACGCCCGGATCCGTCGAGGCGTCGGTCATGCGCCGGCGGCGGCCAAAACGCGAGCGCCGCAGCGTGACCACGGCCGCGAGCCCGACCGCCGCCGCGACGAGCAGCTGCCCGTCGAGCGGCCAGCCAAGCTCATAGCTGAGCGCGCCGGCGAGAAAGCCGAGCGCGATCATCAACAAGTAGAAGGTGCCGGTCATCAGCTCGGCGACGATGAGCACGCCAGCGGCAATCCACCAGAACAAACCATGCGGACCCACGACGACCTCCCAAAGTAAAACACCCCGGATAGACCGGGGTGTTATAGCACGAAGCTGACACTTTTTTCCGCAGCGTGCAGTGACGCAGGGGAAGCTGCATCAAGCTCCGTATGTGCCGAAGATTGACGCCCTCGGCACCGCGCTTACTTCGACTGCGACTTCGCCAGCTGCTGCCACGTCTCGACAACCGAGTCCGGGTTCAGCGAGATCGAAGCGATGCCTTCTTCCGCGAGCCACTGGGCGAAATCCGGGTGATCGGACGGCCCCTGACCGCAGATGCCGACGTACTTGTTCAGACGGCGGCAGGTTTCGATCGCGCGCTTGAGCATGAACTTCACGGCCGGATCGCGCTCGTCGAAGTCGACGGCCAGCAGTTCCATGCCCGAGTCCCGGTCGAGGCCGAGCGTGAGCTGCGTAAGGTCGTTCGAGCCGATCGAGAAGCCGTCGAAGTACTGCAGGAACTCTTCGGCGAGAATCGCGTTCGACGGCACTTCGCACATCATGATCAGCTTGAGGTCGTTCACGCCGCGCTTGAGGCCGAACTTCTCGAGCAGACCGACCACGCGCTCGGCCTGCTTGAGCGTGCGCACGAACGGCACCATGATCTCGACGTTCGCGAGACCCATTTCTTCACGCACGCGCTTGAGCGCCAGGCACTCCATTTCGAACGCCTGCGCGAAGTCCTCGGCGATGTAACGCGACGCGCCGCGGAAACCCAGCATCGGGTTTTCTTCGTCCGGCTCGTAGCGCGAACCGCCGATCAGCTTCTTGTACTCGTTCGACTTGAAGTCCGACAGGCGCACGATCACGGGCTTCGGATAGAACGCCGCCGCGATCGTGGCGATGCCTTCCGTGAGCTTGTCGACGTAGAACGCGCGCGGCGAGGCGTGGCCGCGTGCCACGCTTTCCACGGCCTTCTTCAGGTCCGCGTCGACATTCGGGTACTCGAGAATCGCCTTCGGGTGCACGCCGATGTTGTTGTTGATGATGAACTCGAGACGCGCGAGGCCAACACCCGCGTTCGGCAGCTGCGAGAAGTCGAACGCGAGCTGCGGGTTGCCGACGTTCATCATGATCTTGACCGGAATGGCCGGCAGATCGCCACGCTGGACTTCGCTGACTTCGGTTTCCAGCAAACCGTCGTAGATGCGGCCTTCGTCGCCTTCCGCGCACGAAACCGTCACGAGCGCGCCGTCCTTCAGCACGTCGGTCGCGTCGCCGCAGCCCACCACGGCCGGCACGCCCAGCTCGCGCGCGATGATCGCCGCGTGGCAGGTACGGCCGCCACGGTTCGTGACGATCGCCGAAGCGCGCTTCATCACCGGCTCCCAGTTCGGGTCGGTCATGTCGGCGACGAGCACGTCGCCCGGCTGCACGCGTTCCATTTCGGACGGGTCGTGAATCACCTTCACGCGGCCCGCGCCGATCTTCTGGCCGATCGCGCGGCCCGTTGCGAGCACCTGCGACTGGCCCTTGAGCTTGAAGCGCTGCTCGACCTTGCCGGCGGCCTGGCTCTTAACGGTCTCCGGACGCGCCTGGAGAATGAAGATCTTGCCGTCGAGACCGTCCTTGCCCCACTCGATGTCCATCGGACGCTGGTAGTGCTTCTCGATGATGACGGCGTACTTCGCCAGCTCGATCACGTCTTCGTCGGTGATCGAGAAGCGGTTGCGCTGTTCGTGCGAGACGTCGACCGTCTTCACGCGACCCGGCTCGCCCGGCTGCGTGAATTCCATCTTGATGAGCTTCGAGCCGATCGAGCGGCGGATGATCGGAGCCTTGCCCTGCGCGAGCGTGGTCTTGAAGACGTAGAACTCGTCCGGATTCACGGCGCCCTGCACGACCGTTTCACCGAGGCCGTAGCTCGACGTGATGAAGACGGCGTCCTTGAAGCCCGATTCCGTGTCCAGCGTGAACATCACGCCTGCGGCGCCGCGGTCCGAGCGGACCATGCGCTGCACGCCAGCCGACAGCGCGACTTCGGCGTGGGTGAAGCCCTTGTGGACGCGATAGGAAATGGCGCGGTCGTTGTAGAGCGACGCGAACACGTGCTTGAGGCGATCGAGCACGTCTTCGATGCCGACCACGTTGAGGTAGCTTTCCTGCTGACCGGCAAACGATGCGTCGGGCAGGTCTTCCGCCGTTGCCGACGAACGTACGGCGAACGAGAGCTCGGACGGCGAACCGTTTTGCAGCGTCTCGAAACCGGCGCGGATGTCCGCTTCGAGTTTCGGCTGCAGCGGCGCGTCGATGATCCACTGACGGATCTCCTTGCCAGCTTCGGCCAGCGCCTTCACGTCGTCGACGTCGAACGTCTCCAGACGAGCCGCGATCCGTTCGGTCAGGTTGTTATGTTTCAGGAAGTCGCGGAAGGCGAGCGCCGTCGTCGCGAAACCCGTGGGCACTCGCACGCCTGCCTCAGCCAACTGGCTGATCATTTCGCCGAGCGAGGCGTTCTTGCCGCCCACGATCTCGACATCGGTCATCCGCAACTGCTCGAAAGGCACTACATACGCCTGATCCTTGGCAACGGTGTTAGTCATACAAGCCCCTAAGTGTGAAAAAAATTCACGATTGCGCAAGTGGGCTCGAACGCGGTCCGCCCATTGGAGGCGGATTCACGTCTTGCGCAACCTGTTGGAGAAGCAATCGCTCAAGAGCCGAGCGAATTTCCTTTCAATGGAAAAGCACGAAGATGCACGCGATTTCATGCAGTTAGACGGAATCGCTGCAAATTGACACCAGAATGCACCGCGATAGGCGGCGGTTTGGCGCGGTTGCACTGCAATTGCTTATCCAACAGGTTGCCGCTATTCTACCGTGCCGACTCTCGAATTTGTGCCAGTCGGCGAGAATTGCCCCTCGGTCCCGCCGGACGGGGCTTTCCGGGCGCCCAAGCCTGTCCCGAGCGGCCCTGCAGCTCACGTACCCAGCCTCAACCGATGCCGCCTACCGTATTCATCGTCTCCGACGGTACCGGGATCACTGCCGAAACTTTCGCGCATTCGATCCTGTCGCAGTTCGACCAGAAATTCCGCCTCGTGCGCGTGCCCTTCGTCGATTCGTCCGAAAAGGCCTACTCGACCGCCGAGAAGATCAACGAAGCCGCCGTGCAGGAAGGCCGCCGTCCGATCGTGTTCACGACGCTCGTGGACAGCAACTCGAACGAGATCGTCAAGCGCGCGAATGCGCTCGTGATGGACATGTTCCAGACCTTCGTGGAACCGCTCGAGCAGGAGCTGGAGCTCAAGTCGAGCCACGCCATGGGCCGCGGCCACCAGAACGCCGACACCGACGAATACAAGAACCGTATCGAGGCGATCAACTTCTCCCTCGCGCACGACGACGGGCAGTCCGACCGCAATCTCGCCGACGCCGACGTCATCCTCGTGGGCGTGTCGCGCAGCGGCAAGACGCCGACGAGCCTGTATCTCGCGATGCAGTACGGTGTGAAGGCCGCGAACTACCCGCTCATCCCCGACGATTTCGAGCGCGGCAAGCTGCCGAATGCGCTGCTTTCGCATCGCACGAAGATTTTCGGCCTCTCGATCGATCCGCAGCGCCTGACCGAGATCCGCAACGAGCGGCGCCCGGGCAGCAAGTACGCCGCGCTGGAAAATTGCCGCTACGAGGTCAACGAAGCCGAGGCGATGATGCGGCGCGAAGGCATCAAGTGGCTCTCGTCGACGCACAAGTCGATCGAGGAAATCGCCACCACGATCCTGCAGGAAATCCGCATCGACAAGCCGTCGTATTGAAACGCCCGGCCAGAAACGAAAAGGCCCGCATCTGAGCGGGCTTTTTTATTGCTCTCCGGCGCGAGTGTCAACGTGCGTGACGCTGCTGCCGGCATTGCTCGAACACGCACACCGCCGCCGCCGCCGCGACGTTGAGCGACTCCATGCCGCCCGGCTGCGGGATGGTCACGCGCAGCGCGGCCGCGTCGCGCCAAACCTGCGAGACGCCCGCTCCTTCGTTGCCGAACACCCACGCGAGCTGGCCCGTCAGATCGGCCTCGTCGATCGCCTGCGCGCCGTGCGAATCGGTGATGACGACCGGCACGCCGAGCATCTCGACGAGCGCTTCGGCCTCCACGTTCTCGAACACCTGCAAGAGGAAATGCGCGCCCATTGCCGAGCGCAGCACCTTCGACGACCACACATAGGCCGTACCCGGCGTGCAGAACACCGTGTCGATGCCGGCCGCCGCCGCGCTGCGCAGGATCGAGCCGACGTTGCCGGCGTCCTGCAATCCGTCGAGCACGAGGCAGGTCGATGCAACGCGTTCGGGCAACGGCGCTTCAGGCATATCGACGAGCAGTAGCAGCCCTACGCCGTGCACGACGTTCGAGAGCTGCCCGAAGAGTGCATCGGGCAGTGTGATGACGCGGCGCTCGTCGACGCGGGCAACGATCGCCTGCGCTTCTTCGTGCGCGAGCGCGCCTTCGGTCACGACGCAGTACTCGGGCTGTGTGCCGCCGTCGAGCCACGCGCTCGCGAGATGGAAGCCTTCGAGCAAGGCCTGATGGCTGCGCCGCTGTTGATGCGTCGAGCCGGCGAGCGCCTTCAGACGCTTGTAGAGCGGATTGTCGCGCGAGGTAATGGCTTTCACGGGCGGCTCAGGCGTGTCAAATGAGAATCGGGAGATAGAAAAACGGCTGCGCCGGCACCGTGCGAGACGGCGCCGGCTCGCGCGAGACGCCGTCAGCGGCGGCTCAAGGCAGCGGCGCGAAGGCGTCGTCTTCTTGGAGGCCGGCGGCGTCGCTGACCACGGTCGAAGCGTCGGGCAGGACGATGCCGTGCAGCACGTAGGCGTCGCGCACGGGAGCGAACGAGCGCCGGTGATGCTCGCACGGACCATGTACGCGCAACGCTTCGAGGTGCTGCGGCGTGCCGTAGCCCACATGGGCGTCGAAACCGTAATACGGATGGCGTTGGTGCAGATCGATCAGCATGCGGTCGCGCGTAACCTTGGCGACGATCGACGCCGCCGAAATGCTCGGCACGAGCGCGTCGCCGCCGATCACTGCCTCGCTGCGCACCGGCATCACCGGGCAGCGATTGCCGTCGATCTTCGCGAGCGTCGGCACGAGGCTCAAGCCCTCGACCGCGCGCCGCATCGCCAGCATCGTCGCGTGCAGGATGTTGAGCGTGTCGATTTCCTCGACGCTCGCCGATGCGACGCACCACGCGAGCGAGCGTTCGACGATGCGCTCGTAGAGCGTTTCCCGCGCCTGTGCCGTCAGCACCTTCGAATCGTTGAGCCCGCGAATCGGCCGGGCCGGATCGAGAATCACGGCCGCGGCAACCACGGGCCCGGCGAGTGGCCCGCGGCCGGCCTCGTCCACGCCGCAGATCACATCGTCCGGCGATTCGAACAGCAGTCCGGCCTGGCGCGCCGCCTTGCGACGCGCGGCGAGCTTGAGCGCCGCCTGCGACGGCGGTTTTTTCTCCGCCGGCGCTGTCGTGCGCCTGGCCGTGCGCTTGATCGTGCCCTCGCTCATGCCCGCCCCTTTCGGCCTTCGACGATGCTCGCGACCACCTCGGCCGCGCGCTCCGCTGTGTTCTGGCGCAGGGTCAGATGCATCTGCGTGAACACCTCGGTCAGCGTGCGCCGGTTTGCTTCGTCCTGCAACTGCGTGAGCGTCGCGTCGGCAAGCGCGTCTGGCGTCGCGAAGTGCTGCAGAATTTCCGGCACGACGAAGCGCCCCGCGAGAATGTTCGGCAGGCCGACATACGGCAGGTAAGCCTGACGGCGCATGATCTGCCCCGTGAGCCAGGGCACCTTATAGGAGATGACCATCGGCTTCTTGAGCAGCGCCGCTTCGAGCGTGACCGTGCCGCTCTTCACGAGGATTGCGTCGGCGGCCGTCATGGCGAGTTGCGACTGGCCGTCGATGATCGTGAGCGCGAGACCCTGATGCGCGTTCGCGAGTTCCTGCAGCTGCGCGTGGATGGCCGGCGTTGCCGCCGGCATCACGAAACGCAGCGCCGGCTCGCGCCGCTGCATGATCTGCATCGCGTCGAAGAAGGTCGGCCCGATCAGGTTGATTTCCGAGCGGCGGCTGCCCGGCAGCACCGCGATCACCGGGCCGCTTTCCGGCAGGCCCAGCGTGCGGCGCGCACCGGGCATGTCCGGTTCGAGCGGAATCTCGTCGGCGAGCGGATGGCCCACGTACGATGCCGCCACCCCGGCCTTCTCGAGGAGCGCCGTTTCGAACGGAAACACGCAGAGCATGTGATCCACAGCCTTCTGGATCTTCTTGATGCGACCGCCGCGCCACGCCCAGATCGACGGGCAGACGAAGTGGATGGTCGGAATACCCGCGTCGCGCAGCGCGTGCTCGAGGCCGAAGTTGAAGTCAGGCGCGTCCACGCCGATGAAGGCGTCAGGCGGCTCGGCCAGCAGCTGATGCTTGAGCTCGTTGCGGATGCGCAGAATCTCGGGAATGTGCCGCAACGCCTCGACGTAGCCGCGCACCGAAAGTTTTTCCATCGGCCAGTGCGCATCGAAGCCGGCGGCCATCATACGCGGCCCGCCGATTCCGTAGTACTGCGTAGTGTCGGGCAAGCGGGCTTTGAGACCTGCAAGCAGCGACGACGCAAGCAGGTCGCCGGACGGCTCGCCGGCGACCATTGCGAGGCGCAGCGGACGCGTTTGCAGCGCCATCGATCAGCGAATGATGCCGCGTTGCGACTGCTCGACGAAGTCGAGCAGCGCCTTCACGTGCACGTCGCCGTCGCCGCCCGCCTGCGCGAGGTCGGCGAGCTGCACCTTCGCCTCTTCGAGCGAGAGCCCGTTCTTGTAGAGCGTGCGATACGCCGAGCGCAGCGCGGAAATCGCGTCAGCCGAAAAGCCGCGACGGCGCAGACCTTCGACGTTGATGCCGTGCGGCACCGCCTTGTTGCCGGCGGCGATCACGAACGGCGGCACGTCCTGCACGAGCGCCGAGGCGCCGCCGACCATCGAATGCGCGCCGATGCGCACGAACTGGTGCACGCCGGTCATGCCGCCGACGATCGCGTGGTCTTCGACGAACACGTGGCCCGCGAGCTGCGCGTTGCTCGACATGATGACGTTGTTGCCCAGACGGCAGTCGTGGCCGACGTGAACGTAGGCCATGATCCAGTTGTCGTCGCCGATGATCGTGACGCCGGTGTCCTGCACCGTGCCCGTATGCAGCGTCGTGAACTCGCGGATGGTGTTGCGGCTGCCGATTACGAGCTTGGTGGGCTCGCCCTTGTACTTCATGTCCTGCGGACGGCCGCCGATCGACGCGTAGTGGCCGATCGTGTTGTCTTCGCCAATCGTCGTGTGGCCTTCCAGCACGCTATGCGAACCGACCTTCGTGCGTGCACCGATGGTGACGTTCGCACCGATGACCGCGAACGGTCCGATTTCGACCGATTCGTCGATCTGCGCGCCCGACTCGACGACCGCAGTGGGATGGATCCTGCTCATTCGTCCTCGCTCTCCGATTCTGTTTCCGTGCGCCGGCGCCTCGAGGTCAAGGCGCGCTGCGGCATGCGGCGGCGCTGCTTATTGCGCCGCGTCCATTTTCTTGACGGTGCACATGAGTTCCGCCTCGCAGGCCACGGAGCCTTCCACTTCGGCCACCGCCTTGAACTTCCAGATGCCGCGCATGTAGCGCTCGAACGTCACGTTGAGGATGAGCTGGTCGCCCGGCTCGACCACGCGCTTGAAGCGCGCGCCGTCGATGCCCACGAAGTAGTACAGCGTATTCTCGAAGTCCTGCTCTTCCTCCGAGAACGTGAGCAGCGCGGCGGTTTGCGCCAGCGCCTCGAGAATCATCACGCCGGGCATGACCGGACGCTGCGGGAAGTGTCCCGTGAAAAAGGGCTCGTTGACCGTCACGTTCTTCAACGCCTTGATGCTCTTGTGCGGCTCGAGCTCGATGACCCGGTCCACCATCAGGAACGGATAGCGGTGCGGCAGCAGCGTGAGAATCTTGTGGATGTCGAAGTTGAGTTTTTCGATGTTCATGGTGGTTCTGCTCACGCAGGAATTGCGCGTGTGACTTTCGATTTCGATATTCGAGGCGCCGGACCAAACACGCCCGCGCTGACGCGAAGTATGCGCCACGCCCGGGCTCCCGTGCATGCGTATTGCCCCGGGCGGAGGGCCCCCTGCGGGGAACCCCCAGGCGAGCAGCTTTGGCCGTCCGCGACGCAAAGCGGCGCGCCGCTCCCGCGACACGCCGCCCGCTACCTCGATACTGCTTTCTTATTCGCCCTGCGGCTTCTGGGCTACCGCCGCCTCGAGCGCCTTGATACGGTCGCGCAGCTTGTCGATGTTACGCAACAGCGCGGCGCTCTTGTTCCAGTCGGCATGATCGACCGCCGGGAAAGCGCTCGTGTAGATGCCAGCCTTCGGCAACGACTTCGAGACACCCGACTTCGCGGTGACGATCACGTAGTCGCCCAACGTGACGTGCCCCGCGATGCCCACCGCGCCGCCAATCATGCAATGACGCCCGATCGTCGTGCTGCCCGCAATGCCGGCGCAGCCCGCGATGACCGTGTACGCGCCGATCCGGCAGTTGTGGCCGATCTGCACGAGGTTATCGATCTTCACGCATTCTTCGATGATCGTATCGGCCATCGCGCCACGGTCGATCGTGGTGTTCGCGCCGATCTCGACGTCCGGCCCGATGGCCACGCCGCCCACCTGCGGAATCTTGACCCAGCTACCCGTGCGCGCGGCGCCCTCGCCCGTGAAATCGGGGGCGAAACCAAAGCCGTCCGAACCGATCACGGCGCCGGCATGCACGATGGCGCGCGGGCCAAGCTTGCAGCTGTGGTAGACGGTCACGCCCGGATACAGGTGCGAGCCCTCGTCCACCTGGGTGCCGCGGCCGATGAAGACGTTCGCGTCGAGCCGTACGTTTTCCCCGATCACTGCGCCCGCTTCGACCGTGACGTTCGGGCCGATCACCGCGCTCGCGGCAACCTGGGCCTTCGCGTCGACGTGGGCGCTGGCGTGGATGCCCGGCTGCACCTTCGGCGCGGCGAGGTCGATATACGCCTGCGCGACACGCGCGAAGTAAGCATACGGATTCGGTGTGACGATGAAGTTGCGTCCTTCGCGCGATGCGAGCTTCTCGAGGTCGCCGGGGCTGATGAGCACCGCGCCCGCGCGGGTCGTCTCGACCTGCGCGAGATACTTCGGATTGGCGAGGAACGCGAGCTGTTGCGGACCAGCCTGGTCGAGCGGCGCCAGCGAACTGACGCGTTGCGTCGCATCGCCCACCACCTCGCCGCCGAACCGCCCGACGATGTCCTCAAGCGTAAATGCCATGCGCGTGCTGCTCCTGCCTTAGTTGCTTTTCGTTGCCTTAGTTGCTGCTGCTACCACCCGCGCTATTCGCTGCGAGCGCCTTCAGCACCTGGTCGGTGATGTCGATGCGCGGGCTCACGTACACCGCTTCCTGCACGATCAGGTCGTAATGCTGCTGCTCGGCGATCTGCTTGATCACCTTGTTCGCGCGATCGAGCACCCCAGCCAGTTCCTCATTGCGGCGCTGGTTCAGGTCTTCGCGGAATTCGCGCTGCTTGCGCTGGAAGTCGCTGTCGAGCGCGGACAGGTCGCGCTGCTTCGACGCGCGATCGGTCGGCGCCATCGATGGGCCGTTCTTGTCGAGCGAATCCGACATCGACTTCAGGCGCTGCGCCATGTCCTGCAGATCCTTGTCGCGCTTGGCGAACTCGGCTTCGAGCTTGGTCTGCGCGGCCTTCGCGGGAGCGGATTCGCGCAGGATGCGATCGGAGTTCACCGCCGCGATCCTGGCTTCCTGCGCCTGCGCCACGCCCATGCCAAAACCGAGGAGCGCCAGCGACACGGTCATCGCCCCGATCGTCCGTCTGGAAAACATACCCGTTAGCAAAGTCATCCTCTCGTTTCCTGGATTCCGGCGCTGTGCGCTGCGCGCGCAACCATCGCCGGGCAAAACATACGTCAGAACGCCGTCCCGATCTGGAACTGGAACTTCTGGTACTGGTCGCCCGTGTGCTTGGTCACCGGGAAGCCCAGGCTCAACTTCAGCGGGCCGATCGGCGAAATCCACGCGAGACCGAAACCGTAGCTGTAACGCAGGCCGTTGGCGCCAATGCTGTTGCCTTCCGTGCCCCAGACGTTACCACCATCGACGAACGTGAAGACGCGCAGCGTGCGGTCATAGCCCGTACCCGGCAGCGGGAAGGTCAGCTCGATGTTGCCGACCAGCATCTTCGAGCCGCCGATCGGGTCGTTCGTCGTCTTGTCGCGCGGACCCAGCGAGCTCGGCTCGTAGCCACGCACCGAACCGATACCACCGGCGTAGTAGTTCTTGAAGATCGGGTACGGCTTGCCGCTGAGGCCGTTACCGTAGCCGCCCTGGAAGTTCAGGCCCAGCACGAAGCCGCGCGCGAACGAGTAGTAGTACTGCGCCTGAATATCGGCCTTGTAGTACTGCGTACCGCCAACCGGCGTGCCGTACTCGGCGTTCGCCTGCGTGAAGTAGCCCTTGCTCGGTACGAGCGCGCTGTCACGCGCGTCGCGCGACCAGCCCACCGTGAGCGGCACGTTGTTCGACACGCGGCCAAACTGGTTCACGTAGTCGATATAGCTCTGCGGCGTGTTCGAGTCGATGTCGAGCGTGTCCTGCTCGAAGCCGGCGCCGAAGTAGACCGTGTCGACTTCCGAGAACGGGATGCCGAACTTGAGGTCGCCGCCCATCGTGATGATGCGGAAGCTCGAATCGGTCGAGTAGTACAGCGGCTGGTACGTGCGGTAGTAGACGTCGGTAATGCGCTTGATGCCGTCCACCGTGAAGTACGGGTCCACCTGCGTGAGGGCCAGCGTGCGGTACGTCTTCGCGGTGTTCACGTTCAGCGAGAGCGAGGTGCCCGAACCGAATACGTTGTCCTGCGACACGCCCGCCGAGAGCACCACCTTGTCCGTGGACGAGAAGCCCGCACCCAGCGTGATCGCGCCGGTCGGCTTTTCAGCGACCTTCACGTTCACGTCCACCTGGTCGGCCGTGCCTTCCACGGGCACCGTGGTCACGTCGACGTCGGTGAAGTAGCCCAGACGGTTGATACGGTCCTTCGAGAGCGCGAGGCGGTTCGAATCGAACCAAGAGCTTTCGAGCTGGCGCATTTCGCGGCGCACGACTTCGTCGCGTGTGCGCGTGTTGCCCACCACGTTGATGCGGCGCACGTACACGCGGCGGCTCGGATCGACCTGCAGCGTGAGGTTGACCGTGTGGTTCGCCTGATCGATCTGCGGCAGCGCATTGACGGTCGCGAACGCGTAACCGTATTCGCCGAGCTTGTCGACGATGGCCTTGGTCGTGGCCTGCAGCTTCTCAGCCGAGAAGGTGTCGCCCGGCTTGATCTTGATGAGCTTCTTGAGCTCGGCCTCACGGTCGAGCAGATTGCCCGACAGCTGGATGCCCGACACCTTGTACGGCTCACCTTCGTGAATGCCGATGGTGAGGTACATGTCCTTCTTGTCGGGCGAGATCGAGACCTGCGTCGAGTCGATGTTGAACTCGAGGTAGCCGTGGTTCAGGTAGTACGAGCGCACGTTCTCGAGGTCGCCCGTAAGCTTTTCCTTCGAGTACAGGTCGTTCTTCGTGTACCACGAGAACCAGTTCGGCGTGGACAGCTGCATCTCCGAGAGAAGCGTGCCGCTGCTGTACGTCTTGTTGCCGATGAAGTTGATCTGGCGGATCTTCGCGCTCGGACCTTCGACCACCGAGAACAGCAGACCGACGCGATTGCGGTCGATCGGCGTGACCGTGGTCGTGACCTCGGCGGCATAGAAGCCGCGCGTGAGGTACTGGCGCTTGAGCTCCTGCTCGGCCTTGTCGACGAGCGCCTTGTCGTAGTAGCGGCCTTGCGAGAGACCCACCGCGCGCAGCGCCTTCGTGAGGTTGTCCTTGTCGAATTCCTTGATGCCCGCGAAGTCGATCGTGCCGATGGCCGGGCGCTCCTGCACCTGCACCACCACTACGCCGCCTTCGGTGGCGATCTTCACGTCATTGAAGAAGCCCGTCGCATACAGTGCGCGGATGGCCTCGGACGCCTTGTCGTCGGTGAACGTGTCGCCCTGCTTGATCGGCAGGTAGGCGAACACCGTGCCCGGCTCGACGCGTTGCAGCCCTTCGATGCGGATGTCCTGAACCACGAAAGGCGTCGTTGCTGCGTGGGCAACGAGTCCATGTGCGGCGATCGCCGCGGCCGCAACCGTTTTTGGAACCAAGCGATGAGGTCTAAACAACGTGCTTCCCCAATTATGTATAGCTGCATCAGGTCAGGCGGCCCGCCCACGGACGCCGCCAGACATCTTTAAAAATGGATTAACCGAGCCAGATCGTTGAACAACGCGATCGCCGACAGTGCGACGATGCAGGCAAGTCCCGCGCGCTGCAGTACGAGCTGCCAGCGGTCCGAGACGGCTTTGCCCGTTACGGCTTCAACCGCATAATATAACAGATGCCCCCCGTCCAATACCGGAATTGGGAGCAGATTCAATACGCCGAGGCTGATGCTCACGAGAGCGAGGAACGACAGGAACGCCGAGGGACCGAGTCTCGCGCTCTTGCCGGCATAGTCGGCAATCGTCACCGGGCCCGACAGATTCTTCAGCGAGGCTTCGCCCGTGATCATGCGGCCGAACATCCTCAGCGAATACACGGCAATGTCCCACGTGCGATACGCACCGAGCCGCACGCTCTCGAGCGGCCCGTAACGCACGTCCACGGAAGGCGCCTGCGCCGAGAGCGCCGCGCCGATTCGGCCCACTTCCTCACCGGTCTGCGCGTCGCGCTGCAGGGCGGGAGTGACCGTGAGCATGAGCGTCTGCTGCGCGTGCTGGGAAGCGTCGCCGCGCGCGACCGTGAGCCGCACGGGCTTGCCCGCACGCGCCTTCACCCAGGCGATGAAAGTGCTTGCGCTGTCCACGGGCCGGCCATCGACGGCGCGCAACTGATCGCCCGCCTGCAGCCCGGCATGTTGCGCCGCACTACCCGCCTCCACCGCCGCCACCTTGAGCGTGTTGCCGCCCGCCTCGAGGCCGAGCTTCGCCATGAAGTCGTCGTCGATATCCTTGCTGGTCAGTTGCGAGAGATCGAGCGGAAAATCGTAGGTGCCCTCGCCATCGCGCGCGGCAAGGACGACATGGCCCTGGTCGAACGCCGTGGCGAGCAGTTTCCAGCGCAGGTCCGACCACGATCGCACGGGCTCGGTGCGGCTGCCGTTTGCATCGCTCACCGAAAGAATCGTTTCGCCGCCCTGGAAGCCGGCACGCGCCGCTGCCGTTTGCGCGGGCGGCGCCGCGACAATCGCCTTCTGCTCGGTCACCCCGCTCGCGTAGACCACGGAAAAGAGCGCAATGGCCAGCACGAAATTGGCGATCGGCCCCGCCGCGACGATCGCAATGCGCTTGCCAACCGACTGGCGGTTGAATGCATGTGGCAAATCGCTTGCGGGAATCTGATCGGCCGATTCGCGCTCGTCGAGCATCTTCACGTAGCCGCCGAGCGGCAGCGCTGCGATGGTCCACTCGGTGCCGCTCTTTTTGCTGACCCACTGGACGAGCGGCCGGCCAAAGCCGATCGAGAAACGCAGGACCTTCACGCCGCACAGACGCGCGACGCTGTAGTGCCCGTATTCGTGCACGACGACCAGAACGCCGATCGCCACGACGAATGCGACCAGTTCGGTAAGCAGGTTCATGAGCGCCTCCTGGGCTGGAAGCAGCGCACCGGTGCGGGAGCGGCCCCGAGGTCAGGCTCGCGTGCCTGAGGGGCCGCCAGGGCCCTTCCGCAAGCCCCTCGCTGACCTGTCAGGCCGGCACCGGCAGGCTGTCGATGATGGTGTGAGCCGCGCGGCGAGCCGCCGCGTCGGCTTCGAGCACGACTTCGAGACTCGACGCATTGCGGTTCTCGAGCGCGTTCAGTACGGCATCCACCGTCTGGGCGATGGCCATGAAGCCGATGCGCCGGTTCAAAAATGCCTCCACTGCCACTTCGTTCGCGGCGTTCAGTGCCGCGCTCGCCACGCCGCCGGCGGCCAATGCCTGCATCGCGAGTGCGAGACACGGGAAGCGCGCGTAGTCGGGTTTTTCGAACGTGAGCGTCGCGATTTGCGCGAGATCCAGCTGCGCGACGCCGGAATCGACACGGTCCGGATACGCCAGCGCGTGCGCGATCGGCGTGCGCATGTCGGGGTTGCCTAGTTGCGCGAGCACCGAACCATCGGCGTACGAAACCATCGAGTGGATCACGCTCTGCGGGTGAATCAGCACGTCGATGCGCTCGCCCGGCAGGTCGAACAGGTAGTGCGCCTCGATCACTTCGAGGCCCTTGTTCATCATCGTGGCCGAATCGACGGAGATCTTGCGGCCCATCGACCAGTTCGGGTGCTTGCAGGCCTCGTCGGGCGTCACATTCACGAGCGTCGAGGGCTCGCGGGTGCGGAACGGGCCGCCGGAGGCGGTCAGGATGATCTTCGTGACGCCGTCGCGCTCGGCGTTTTCGCGCGGGAAGCACTGGAACACGGCGTTGTGCTCGCTGTCGAGCGGCAGCAGAACGGCGCCGCTGTCGCACACGGCATCGATGAAGATGTCGCCCGACATCACGAGCGCTTCCTTGTTGGCGAGCAGGATCTGCTTGCCGGCCTTCGCCGCTGCGAGCGTGGGCGCGAGACCCGCCGCACCGACGATGGCCGCGACCACGGTGTCGCAGCCGTCGCTCTTCGAGACTTCGACGAGCGCCTGCGGCCCGTAGGTCACGACGGTCTTCGAGCCGGCCGCGCGCAGCTTGCGCTCGACCTGTGCGGCGGTGTCGGCGTCGCCGACCACGGCCACTTCGGGGGCGAAGCGCAGGCATTGTTCGACGAGCTTCTCGCCGTTGCGATGCGCAGTGAGCGCATAGACCGAGAAGCGTTGCGGATGACGCGCGACGACGTCGAGCGTGCTGTCTCCAATCGAGCCCGTGGAACCGAGCAGTGTGAGTCGTTTTTGCATATTCAAATCTCTAACCTGGCGTCCCGGCCAGACGCCTTTAGCCGAGCAGCAGCATGGCGAGCGGCAGCACGGGCAGCAGTGCGTCGATGCGGTCGAGGACTCCGCCGTGGCCCGGCAGAAGCCCGCTCGAATCCTTCACGCCGGCCTGGCGCTTCATCATCGACTCGAACAGATCGCCGATCACGCTGAACGCGACCAGCACGGTAAGTACGAAAAGCGCACGGCCGAGCCCGATCTGGGCGGCGAGCGCGGAATACAGCGTGGGTTCGAACGCGTGCAGCGCGATTGCCGCTCCGGACACCACCATCACGGCGGCCCAGCCGCCCACGGCGCCCTCCCAGGTCTTGCCGGGGCTGATCGCAGGCGCAAGCTTATGCCTTCCGAATGCCTTACCTGCAAAGTATGCGCCGATATCGGCCAGCCAGACCACGAGCAACAGGGACAGAACAAACGCCACGCCGGCCGTGCGCGCGGCCACCAGGGCGTGCCAGCAGGCCGCGAAAACGACGAGCCCGGCGGCCAGCAGGAAGGCGCGCCAGGCGCCGGCGGCGAGCACCGGCTTGCGCAGCAGCACGTAAGGGCCGGCAATGATCCAGAACACGCCCGCCGCCTGAAAGAGCGGCCGGGGCGCCGGCAGGCGCGTACTGAGCGCCACGGCGGCCGCCGCGATCACGGCGTAGACGATCGAGCCGGTCGCGCCCGCCTTCAGCAGACGCGCCCACTCCCATGCGGCGAAGACGACCACGACGCCGATCAGCGCACCGAACGCCGCCACAGGCGCGAACAGCGTGATCGGCAGGAAGACTGCCAGCAGGACGAGCGCCGTAATGACGCGGGTCTTCAGCATGAAAGCGAATCGGCGTTCTGGGCGACGACCTGCGCGCTCGTGCGGCCGAAGCGGCGCTCGCGCTCCGCATACGAGGCAATGGCGCGGCTGAGCGCTTCGGCGTCGAAATCCGGCCAGAACGTATCGGTGAAATAGAACTCCGCGTAGGCGAGTTGCCAGAGCAGGAAGTTGCTCACCCGCTGCTCGCCGCCCGTGCGAATGAAGAGATCCGGTTCGGGCGCGTACGCCATGGCCAGATGCTGGGACAGCGTGTCTTCGGTGACGGGAACCGGCTGGCCCGTGGCCGCGGCTTCCTCGACCAGCTTGCGCGTGGCCTGCAGGATATCCCAGCGGCCGCCGTAGTTCGCGGCGATCGTGAGGGTGAGACGGGTGTTGCGCGCGGTTTTGGTTTCCGCGCGGCGAATCAGGTCCTGGATGCGCTCATTGAACATCGACAGGTCGCCGACCACGCGCAGGCGGATGCCGTTCGCGTGCAGGCGCGCCACCTCGCGCTCGAGCGCAGTGACGAAGAGGCGCATGAGGAACGACACTTCGTCGGTCGGGCGGCGCCAGTTCTCGGAGCTGAACGCGAAGAGCGTTACGTATTCGACGCCGCGCTGCACGCACGATTCGACGACCGAGCGCACGGCGTCGACGCCACGCGTGTGGCCCGCGACGCGCGGCAGGCGCCGCTGGGTTGCCCAACGGCCATTGCCGTCCATGATGATCGCGATGTGGCGCGGCACGGCCGCCACGTCGGGCACGCGAACGGTTGAGCTGGTATAGGTCATGGCCGTCGGACTGTAACTGCGATAAGAAAGGGAAACCGCCTGGAATCTGGCGAATCTGGAGGCCTGAGGCCTCAGACCGTCATGATCTCGGCTTCCTTCGTCTGGACGAGCTTTTCGATCTCGGTCACGAAGCGGTCGGTCAGCTTCTGGACTTCGTCGCCGCCGCGGCGCTCGTCGTCTTCGGAAATTTCCTTGTCCTTCACGAGCTTCTTGAGCTGCTCGTTGGCATCGCGACGCAGGTTGCGCACGGCGACCTTCGCCGTTTCACCTTCATTCTTGACGACCTTCGTGAGCTCCTTGCGGCGTTCTTCGGTCAGCGCGGGCATCGGCACGCGGATCAGGTCGCCGTGCGTGGCCGGGTTCAGGCCGAGATCCGACTCGCGGATCGCCTTTTCGATGACCGGCACCATCTTCTTTTCCCACGCCTGCACGCCGATCGTGCGCGCGTCGACAAGCGTGAGGTTCGCGACCTGCGAGATGGGCACGGGCGAGCCGTAGTAGTCGACCTGGATGTGGTCGAGCAAACCGGTATGGGCGCGGCCCGTGCGGATTTTCGCCAGATCGCTCTTGAACGCTTCGATCGAGCGCTGCATTTTCTGCTCGGCGCCCTTCTTGATGTCAGCCACAGCCATTTTGATACCTCCGAACCTTCATAACGGAACGGGCCCGCCGGCGCGCTGATGGGCGGCGCGGCCCGTGTTCGAACCTCTCGTGAAACGAGAGTTTACACGTGGACGAGCGTACCTTCGTCTTCGCCCAGAACGATGCGCTTGAGCGCACCCGGCTTGACGATGGAAAAAACCCGGATCGGCAGCTTCTGGTCGCGGCACAGCGCGAACGCGGTGGCGTCCATCACCTGCAGATTGCGGCCAATTGCCTCATCGAAGCTGATCGTCGAGTAGCGCGTGGCGGTCGGGTCCTTCTTCGGGTCGGCCGAATAGACGCCGTCGACCTTGGTGGCCTTCAGCACGACTTCGGCGCCGACTTCCGAGCCACGCAGCGCAGCAGCCGTGTCGGTGGTGAAGAACGGGTTACCCGTGCCGGCGGCGAAGATCACGACCTTGCCTTCTTCGAGCTGGCGAATCGCGCGGGGGCGGATGTACGGCTCGACGACCTGGTCCATGCGCAGCGCCGACTGCACGCGCGCCTCGATGCCCGCGTGACGCATGGCGTCCTGCAGCGCGAGCGCGTTCATCATCGTGGCCAGCATGCCCATATAGTCGGCCGTGGCGCGGTCCATACCGGCTGCGCCGCCCGCGACACCGCGGAAAATGTTGCCGCCGCCGATCACGACTGCGAGCTGGGTGCCCAGACGCACCACCTCGGCCACGTCTGCCACCATACGTTCGATCGTGGCGCGATTGATGCCGAAGGCATCATCGCCCATCAGGGCTTCGCCGGAAAGTTTGAGCAGGACGCGTTTATAGGCGGGTGTGGGCATGGAGGTATCCAGGATCGCGCGCAAAGGGCAATAACTTGAAACTGTAGGGGTGAAATACGGCTTCGGGCAAGCGCCGCCAGAAATAGCGAAGATTTCCGACGCCGCGCACGGCGGGGGACTACCATGCGCGTCGCCGCTACGCTGCCCGCCACGGCGGATTGCTCCGCCACGGCTTACCACTGAACAAACTGCGGTGCTGCAACAACTGCAGTCGCCGCCTGCCGCGCTGGGCGCGGCGAGACGGGCTGACCGATCTTTATTGCTGCTTTGCAGCAGCGACTTGCGCGGCCACTTCGGCAGCGAAGTCGTCCTGGCGCTTCTCGATGCCTTCGCCGACCACGAAGAGGGCGAACTTCTGCACCGTCGTGCCAGCAGCCTTGAGCATCTGCTCGATCGTCTGCTTGTCGTTCTTAACGAACGGCTGGTTCAGCAGCGAGACTTCCTTCAGGTACTTCTGGACCGAACCTTCGACCATCTTCGCGACGATCTCAGCCGGCTTGCCCGATTCCGCAGCCTTCTGCTCGGCGATGCTGCGCTCCTTGGCGATCAGGTCGGCAGGCACGTCGTCCGACGACAGCGAGACCGGCTTCATCGCGGCGATGTGCATCGCGACGTCCTTGCCCACTTGCTCGTCGGCACCCGTGTACTCGACCAGCACGCCGATGCGCGTGCCGTGCAGGTACGCAGCCAGCTGGTTGGCGGTTTCGAAACGCGCGAAACGGCGGATCGAGAGGTTTTCGCCGATCTTGCCGACCAGTGCGAGGCGCACTGCGTCGACCGTCGAACCGTCCAGCGCCAGCGCCGACAGAGCGGCGACGTCAGCCGGGTTTTGCGTGGCGACGAGTTCGGCGATCTTCTTCGAGAAGCCGATGAAGTCATCGTTCTTCGAAACGAAGTCGGTTTCGCAGTTCAGTTCGACGATCGCGCCAGCGCCGCCGCCGATGAACGACGAGATCACGCCTTCAGCCGTGACGCGCGAAGCGGCCTTGCTGGCCTTGTTGCCGAGCTTCACGCGCAGCAGTTCTTCGGCACGCGCGAGGTCGCCGTCGGCTTCCGTCAGCGCCTTCTTGCATTCCATCATCGGCGCGTCGGTCTTCGCGCGCAGTTCTGCCACCATGCTTGCGGTAATTGCCGCCATCATTCGCTCCTTGAGTCTGTCTGGTACACGCCGCCCGCCTTTCGACGCGGCCGGCAGAAATTCGTTTCCGTTTCCGCCTGCGGTGAAACGCTTTTTTACAGCTGCTTCTACAGGGCTACGGTGCCGCTCATATGACGCGGCGACGAAAGTCGCGGCTTAAAAAAAAGGGGCCTATGGAAAGCCCCCTTTTCTTGCCGGACACGGGGCAGCTTACGCCTCCGGGTTGACCTCGACGAACTCGTCGTCGCCGTCGTTGCCGCGCGCAGCGACAACCACGTCGTTGACCGCGTTCGCACGGCCTTCGAGGATCGCGTCAGCCACGCCTTGCGTGTAGAGCGCAACGGCCTTGCTCGCGTCGTCGTTGCCCGGGATCACGTAATCGATGCCTTCCGGCGAGTGGTTCGTATCGACCACGGCGATCACGGGGATGCCCAGCTTGTTCGCTTCCGTCACGGCAATCTTGTGGTAGCCGACGTCGACCACGAAGATCGCGTCCGGAATGCCGCCCATGTCCTTCACGCCGCCGATCGACTTCTGCAGCTTGGCGATTTCGCGTTCGAACAGGAGCGCTTCCTTCTTGCTCATCTTCTCGAGCTCGCCCGCTTCCACGGCTGCTTCCATGTCCTTCAGGCGCTTGATCGAAACCTTCAGCGTCTTGAAGTTGGTCAGCATGCCGCCGAGCCAGCGTGCGTTCACGAACGGCATACCAGCGCGTTGTGCCTCTTCGGCGATCGTGTCGCGCGATTGACGCTTCGTGCCGACGAACAGGATCGTGCCGCGGTTCGCTGCCAGTTGACGCACGTACTTCAGCGCGTCGTTGTACATCGGCAGCGTCTTTTCGAGGTTGATGATGTGAATCTTGTTGCGATGACCGAAGATGAAGGGGGCCATCTTCGGGTTCCAGAAGCGCGTTTGGTGACCGAAGTGGACACCGGCTTCCAGCATTTGGCGCATGGTAACTGCCATGAGAAATTCTCCGCTAGGGTTTGGGTCTGAAGCCGGCTGCCGTATCGGTGCGCCCTCCCATTTCCGGAGATCGACGCGCCCGACACCCTGGGTGCGCCGGCTTGCGAGTGTGCTGCCTGAAGAAGATGCTTCCGAATGTTCTTCGCGCACCCGCCAAAATGCGTTTTTGGCAAAGCGCTCCGCGGCAACGGCGGATTCAGCCACTTCCACGAACTCCGAACGCGAATCCGAAAGATATGGGAAGCGACTTAGCCGAAGAGTATAGCACGCAAACTGCCCCTTACTCAAGACAGCTATTACCCGCGGAATACGGCGCCATCAATGGCAATGCGGCGCGCGCCGCATTTGCCATTGATGGCGCCCCGCCTTCTCAAAAGTCAGCGACCCCTGGCATTAGGTGCGATAATTCGATATTCGACTGCATTTCCGGGCGCATACCATGGCCATTTCGATCAAGAACGAACAAGACATCGCGCAAATGCGCGTCGCCTGCCGGCTGGCGAGCGAGGTGCTCGACTACATCACGCCGTTCGTCACCGCGGGTGTGACGACGGGTGAGCTCGACCGCCTTTGCCACGAGTACATGACCAACGTGCAGGGCACGGTGCCCGCGCCGCTGAACTATCAGCCGCCGGGCTATCCGCCCTACCCGAAGGCAATCTGCACCTCTGTGAACGACGTGATCTGTCACGGTATTCCCGGCGACAAGGCGCTGAAGAACGGCGACGCGCTCAATATCGACATCACCGTCATCAAGGAAGGCTATTTCGGCGACACGAGCCGCATGTTCATCGTCGGCGAAGGCTCGATCCTCGCGAAGCGCCTCGTGCAGACCACCTATGAATGCATGTGGCTCGGCATCGACCAGGTGCGTCCCGGCGGCCATCTGGGCGACATCGGCCACGCCATTCAGCGCTACGCCGAAAGCCAGGGCTACAGCGTGGTGCGCGAATACTGCGGCCACGGCATCGGCACGGTGTTCCACGAAGATCCGCAGGTCCTGCACTACGGCCGCCCCGGCACCGGCATCGAGCTCGTGCCCGGCATGATCTTCACCGTCGAGCCGATGATCAATGCCGGCCGCCGCGACATTCGCACCATGCCGGACCAGTGGACCGTCAAGACGAAGGACCGCAGCCTCTCGGCACAGTGGGAACACACGGTACTCGTGACGGAAACCGGCTACGAAGTCCTGACGGTCTCGGCGGGTACGCCCGCCAAGCCTGCCATCGTCGCGCAGATGGCGGGCACCGCGGCCTGAGCGCCCGAAAAAGTGCCGGAAAGCGCTTCGTGGCGCGATCCGGCGCAAAATGGATAGGCTCGTAGAACATCGGCCTGCGGCCTCGAGGCAGTACGTCCAGCGCGAGGATGCACCCAATGCGGACGCCGCCCGGCGCCAGCAGCACGATGAGGCAGCCCGCAAAGCAGCCGACGCATTAACCGACGAACCAACGCGGCCAGCCGCCATCGCGAGGCGCGCCGCGCGCACGACCAGCCGCCCGCCCAACCACGCCAGACACGACCCGAGCCCATGAGTGTTCCCGCTGTCGCCGTTCCCGATACGTCGTCGCTGAAGTCCGACTACAAGGCCGCCAAGGCCCAGTTGCTCGAGCGTTTCAAGACCGCGACCAATGTCGACTCGCTGATGCGCGCCCTCGCCCGCATCACCGACGACACCTTGCGCAGCGCCTGGGACCGGTGCGAGCTGCCGGCCACGCTGGCGCTCGTGGCGGTGGGCGGCTTCGGGCGCGGCGAGCTTGCGCCCTGGTCCGACGTCGACATCCTCGTGCTGCTGCCGGACGACGAGCCGCTCGCGCCGCTCGAAGAGCGCATCGAGCGTTTTATCGGCCTTGCATGGGATCTCGGACTCGATATCGGCAGCAGCGTGCGCAGCGTCTCGCAATGCCTCGAAGAAGCCGCCAATGACGTCACCGTGCGCACGTCGCTCCTCGAGGCGCGCCGCATCACGGGCAGCGCGACGCTGTTCGGCGACTTCGCGCAGCGCTATCGCGACGCCATGGACCCGCGCGCATTCTTCCAGGCGAAGGTGCTCGAAATGCGCCAGCGCCACGCGCGCTTCCAGGACACGCCCTATTCGCTCGAACCCAACGTCAAGGAAAGCCCCGGCGGCCTGCGCGACCTGCAGCTGATCCTCTGGATCACCGAGGCTGCCGCCTTCGGCAGCAGCTGGAAGGAGCTGGACCAGCGCGGCCTCATCACCGGGCGCGAGGCGCGCGAACTGCGCCGCAACGAGGCATTTCTCAAGGCGCTGCGCGCGCGCCTGCATGTGATCGCGGGCCGCCGCCAGGACATCCTCGTGTTCGACCTGCAGACGGCCGTGGCCGAAAGCTTCGGCTACAAGGCGAGCAGCGCGCGGCGCGCGAGCGAGCAGCTCATGCGCCGCTACTACTGGGCCGCGAAGGCGGTCACTCAGCTTTCTACCATCCTGATCCAGAACATCGAGGCGCAGCTCTTCCCGAGCACGAGCGGCATCACGCGCACGCTCTCGGAGCACTTCGTCGAGAAGCAGGGGATGCTGGAGATCGTCAGCGACGACGTGTTCGAGCGCGAGCCGCACGCAATCCTCGAGGCGTTCCTGCTCTACGAGCAGGTGCCCGGCGTGAAGGGCCTGTCGGCGCGCACGCTGCGCGCGCTCTACAACGCGCGCGAGACCATGGACCAGAACTGGCGCCGCGACCCGGAAAACCGCCGGCTCTTCATGGAGATCCTCAAGCAGCCGGCCGGGATTACGCACGCCATGCGCCTCATGAACCAGACGAGCGTGCTCGGGCGCTATCTGCTGAATTTCCGCCGCATCGTCGGGCAGATGCAGCACGACCTCTATCACGTCTATACGGTCGATCAGCACATCCTGATGGTGCTGCGCAATATGCGCCGCTTCGCCGTGGCCGAGCATGCGCACGAGTATCCGTTCTGCAGCCAGCTCATCGCCAACTTCGAGCGTCCGTGGGTGCTCTACGTCGCGGCGCTGTTCCACGACATCGCCAAGGGCCGCGGCGGCGACCACTCGCAGCTCGGCATGGCCGACGCGCGGCGCTTTTGCCGCGAGCACGACATCACCGGCGACGACGCGGACCTGGTCGTCTGGCTCGTCCAGCAGCACCTGACGATGAGCCAGGTCGCCCAGAAGCAGGACATCACCGACCCTGAGGTCGTGAAGCGCTTCGCGGAGCTCGTCGGTACGGAGCGGCGTCTTTCGGCGCTCTACCTGCTGACGGTCGCCGACATTCGCGGCACGAGCCCAAAGGTCTGGAACAACTGGAAAGGCAAGCTGCTCGAAGACCTCTACCGCTCGACGCTCGCCGTGCTCGGCGGCGCCAAGCCCGACGCGCACTCGGAGCTCAAGACGCGTCAGGAGCTGGCGCTTGCGCTGCTGCGTCTCGAGACCGTGCCGGAGCACGCGCACCGCGCGCTCTGGGACAAGCTCGACGTCGGCTACTTCCTGCGCCACGACGCCGCCGATATCGCCTGGCAAACGCGCGTGCTCTACCGCCACGTCGAGGCGCCGGAGCCGGTCGTGCGTGCGCGCCCGTCGCCGATCGGCGAGGCGCTGCAGGTGCTCGTCTACGCGCAGGACCGCCCCGACCTGTTCGCGACGATGTGCGCGTACTTCGACCGCAGCGGTCTTTCCGTGCTCGACGCGCGCGTGAGCACCACGCGCCACGGCTACGCGCTCGATAACTTCATCGTCGCCCACACCGAGGGCGACGTGCACTACCGCGACATCGCGAACCTCGTCGAGCAGGAACTCGCGGCGCGCCTGAAGGCGACGGGCAATGCACTGCCCGAGCCGTCGAAGGGCCGTCTCTCGCGCCTGTCACGCACCTTCCCGGTGACGCCGCGCGTCGACCTGCGGGCCGACGAGCGCGGCCAATACTACATCCTGTCCGTGTCGGCGAACGACCGGCCGGGCCTCCTCTATTCCATCGCGCGCGTGCTCGCGGAGCATCAGGTCGGCGTCCATGCGGCGCGGATCAATACGCTCGGCGAACGCGTGGAAGACGTGTTTCTGCTCGACGGCTCGGGGCTCTCCGACAACCGCCAGCAGATTCATGTCGAAACCGAATTGCTGCGCGCGATCGCAGTGTGAATGACCCAAGCGAAATACCAGATCCATGCGAGCCAAACTGACAGCCAAACATCCGCGCCCGACTACTCCGGAACGCGCCCCCGTCCGCCGCGGCAGTACGACCGCGCGTAAGCCGGTGCGGCCGGCGGAGGTGCGGGCGACGGACGCTCGGCCGACATCGGCCGCGAAGACTTCCGCCGGGAAGCCCGTGCGCGCCTCAACCGGACGCACCGCGCCTCGCACTGGCGATACGCGCCCGGCGCGGCCGGCTCGCGAAGGCGGATTCGGCGACGAGCGCCGCCCAGCCCGTCGCTCCGGCGATGAGGCGCGTGGATTTGCACGCGGCCGTGACGAAGGTGGTGCACGCCCCTTCGCGCGCCGCGCCGAGGGCGACGACCGCCGCCCGCCACGCAGCCGCGACGAAGGTGGCGCACGCCCCTTTGCACGCCGCCCCGAGGGTGATGATCGTCGTCCGCCGCGCAGCCGTGAAGAAGGTAGCGCACGCTCCTTCGCGCGCCGTGCCGAGGGTGATGATCGTCGTCCGCCGCGTAGCCGTGAAGAAGGTGGCGAGCGTCGCTTCGAACGACGCACCGAGGGCGATGATCGCCGCACCGCACGTGGCCGCGATGAAGGCGGCGCACGCCCCTTCGCGCGGCGTGCCGAGGGCGACGACCGACGCCCGCCGCGCAGCCGCGAAGATGGTGGCGACCGGCGCTTCGCGCGTCGTACCGAAGGCGATGACCGCCGCCCGCCGCACAGCCGTGAAGACGGCGGTGCGCGCCCCTTCGCACGCCGCCCCGAGGGTGATGACCGCCGCCCGCCGCGCAGCCGCGAAGACGGTGGCGAACGTCGTTTCGAACGACGCACCGAAGGCGATGACCGTCGCCCCGCACGCGGCCGCGACGAAGGCGGTGCACGCCCCTTCGCGCGTCGTACCGAGGGCGATGACCGCCGCCCGCCACGCAGCCGCGAGGAAGGCAGCGAGCGTCGCTTCGAACGGCGCAGCGAAGGCGATGATCGCCGCCCGCCGCGTAGCCGCGGCGAAGGCAGCGAGGGACGCTTCGAACGGCGCAGTGACAGCGACGACCGCCGCCCCGCACGCACCCGCGACGAGGGCACGGATCGCCGTTTCGCGCGCCCGGTGAAATCCGCCTGGAGCGATGACCGCGGCGGCGCTGCGCCGCGCGCTCGCCGCAGTA
Organism: Paraburkholderia sp. BR10141; assembly: GCF_056155635.1. Taxonomy (NCBI): domain Bacteria; kingdom Pseudomonadati; phylum Pseudomonadota; class Betaproteobacteria; order Burkholderiales; family Burkholderiaceae; genus Paraburkholderia; species Paraburkholderia sp. BR10141. The sequence continues at coordinate 140,378 of NZ_JBMIQH010000018.1, forward strand.
CCGAAGAAGGCGGTGGCAGCCGCAAGACCGCCAGCCCTGTCAAACCGGTTGGGAAGCCCCCGCGCCGCACCGACGACGCCGAAACCGCACCGCGCCGCACACCGCGCGAAGAAGTCGATGGCGACAACACCCTGCGCCTTTCCAAGCGCATGTCCGAACTGGGCCTGTGCTCGCGCCGTGAAGCCGACGAATGGATCGAAAAAGGCTGGGTTTATGTGGACGGCGAAGTCGTCGACACGCTCGGCGCCAAGGTCACGCCGAATCAGCGCATCGAAGTCGATCCGGCCGCGCTCGCCGCGCAGGCGCGCCAGGTGACGATCCTGCTGCACAAGCCGGTGGGCTACGTGTCGGGCCAGGCCGAGGACGGCTATGAACCCGCCGCCACGCTCATCACGGGCGAGAATCATTGGGACGGCGACCACTCGGGCATCCGCTTCTCGGCGAAGCATCTGCGCACGCTCGCGCCGGCCGGCCGCCTCGACATCGACTCGACCGGCCTGCTCGTGCTGACCCAGGACGGTCGCGTGGCCAAGCAGTTGATCGGCGAGAGCTCGGACATCGACAAGGAATACCTCGTGCGCGTCACCTACAACGACATCGAGACCGAAATCGACCAGCACTTCCCGCCCGAGTTGCTCGCTCAGCTGCGCCACGGCCTGTCGCTCGACGACGTGCCGCTCAAGCCCGCGCAGGTGAGCTGGCAAAACGGCGAGCAGTTGCGTTTCGTGCTGCGCGAAGGCAAGAAGCGCCAGATCCGTCGCATGTGCGAACTGGTCGGCCTCAAGGTCGTGGGCCTCAAGCGTGTGCGCATGGGCCGCGTGCTGCTCGGCGCACTGCCGCAGGGCCAATGGCGCTATCTGGCCGCCAACGAAGCGTTCTAGCGCCACATCGGCGTCGAACGCTGCACTGTATGAAAAACGGGAGCCAGATGGCTCCCGTTTTTCTTGATGCTTCGACTTTCAGTCGTCGCGGTTCGGGTCGAGTTCCGGAAACAGGACCTCCGTAAAGCCGAACTTCGAGAAGTCGGTAATGCGCATGGGATACAGCTTGCCGATCAGGTGATCGCATTCGTGCTGGACGACCCGTGCGTGAAAGCCCTCCGCCACACGTTCGATGGGCGTGCCGTACTGATCGAAGCCGTCGTAGCGGATCATCGAATAGCGGCTCACGGCGCCGCGCAGGCCCGGCACCGAGAGACACCCCTCCCAGCCCTCTTCCATGTCGTGCGACAGCGGATGGATGACCGGGTTGATGAGCACCGTCTGCGGCACGGCCGGCGCCTCGGGATAGCGCTCGTTCTGCTCGAAACCGAAGATCACCACCTGCAAATCGACGCCGATCTGCGGGGCGGCGAGTCCGGCGCCGTTCGCCGCATGCATGGTGTCGAACATATCGGCAATGAGTTCGTGCAACTCGGGCGTATCGAAGTGATCGACCGGCCTCGCAATGCCAAGCAGGCGCGGATCGCCCATTCTGAGAATTTCGCGAATCATGTCGTTTGCCCCTCCAGGAGCTTGCGCATTCCTTCTTCGTCGAGCACCGGCACGCCGAGTTCCTCGGCTTTTGCGAGCTTGCTGCCCGCGTCGGCGCCCGCCACCACGTAATCGGTCTTCTTCGATACCGAGCCGGCGACCTTCGCACCGGCTGCTTCGAGCATCTCCTTTGCCTCGTCGCGCGAGAGCGTGGGCAGCGTACCCGTGAGCACCACCGTCTTGCCGGCCAGCACGCCCACCGGCGCCTTGGGCGCGGGCGGCCCTTCCGCCCATGTCACTTTGCCCGGCGCGCGCAGTTGCTCGATCACTGTGCGGTTATGCTCTTCCGCAAAAAACTCGTGGATCGCAAGCGCGACGATAGGGCCCACATCGTTGACTTCGAGCAATTCCTCGACCGTCGCGTTCATGATCGGATCGAGCGAGCCGAAGTGCTTCGCAAGATCCTTCGCTGTCGATTCGCCCACGTGCCGGATGCCGAGCGCGTAAACGAAGCGCGCAAGCGTCGTGTTTTTGGCCTTCTCGAGCGAGTCGAGCAGGTTCTGCGCCGACTTGTCCGCCATGCGCTCGAGTTGCGCGAGCGTGCCGAAGCCGAGATTGAACAGATCGGCGGGCGTGCGCACGAGGTTCTGGTCGACCAGCTGGTCGATGATCTTCTCGCCCAGGCCGTCGATATCGAGCGCGCGGCGCTGGGCGAAGTGCCAGAGCGCCTGCTTGCGCTGGGCCGGACAGAACAGTCCGCCCGTGCAACGCGCGATTGCCTCGTCGGGCAGCCGCTCGATGCGCGACCCACAGACCGGGCATTCGGTCGGCATCACGAACTCGTGGGCGTCGGCCGGACGGCGGTCCATGAGCGCACTGACCACCTCGGGAATCACGTCGCCGGCACGCCGCACGATCACCGTGTCGCCGATGCGGATGTCCTTGCGCCGCACTTCGTCTTCGTTGTGCAGCGTGGCGTTGGTCACCGTCGCGCCGCCGACGAACACCGGCTCGAGCCGCGCGACCGGCGTAATCGCGCCCGTGCGGCCCACCTGGACGTCGATCGCCAGCAGCTTCGTGAGCGCTTCCTGGGCCGGGAACTTGTGCGCGAGCGCGAAGCGCGGCGCGCGCGAGACGAAGCCGAGCGCATCCTGCTCGTCGCGGCGGTTCACCTTGTAGACCACGCCGTCGATGTCGTACGGCAGGCCGTCGCGCTTCTCGCCCACCGTGCGGAAAAATTCCAGCAGACCGTGCGCGCCCTTCACGACCGCTCGCTCGGCATTGACTGGCAGGCCCATTTCCGCGTACCAGTCGAGCAGTTCGCTATGGGTGGCCGGCATCGGCTCGCCCTCGAGCACGCCAATGCCGTAAGCGAAAAACGAGAGCGGCCGCTGCGCCGTGATTTTCGGATCGAGCTGGCGCAGGCTGCCCGCCGCCGCGTTGCGCGGGTTCGCGAATTCCTTGTGGCCGGCATCGCGCTGACGCTGGTTCATGCGCTCGAAGTCGCGGCGGAACATCAGCACCTCGCCGCGCACGTCGAGCACCTTCGGCACGCGCTTGCCCTTCAGGCGCAAGGGCAGCGAGCGGATCGTGCGCACGTTCTCCGTGACGTTCTCGCCGGTCGCGCCATCGCCGCGCGTGGAGGCCTGGACGAACACGCCGTCGACGTAGCGCAGCGAGATGGCGAGGCCGTCGAACTTGAGTTCGGCGGCGTATTCGACCTCGACGACTCCGGCGCCTTCGATCTTGCCGAGCGCATCGGCCACGCGCTTGTCGAACGCGACGATGTCTTCGTCGGCAAAGCCGTTGTTGAGCGACAGCATCGGCACGTCGTGGACCACGGGCTCGAAGCCCCCGGCGACTTCGCCACCCACACGCTGCGTGGGCGAATCGGGCGTGATGAGGTCGGGATGATCGGCTTCGATTTGCTGAAGTTCGCCGAACAGCTTGTCGTATTCCGCGTCAGGCAGCTCCGGCTGGTCGAGCACGTAGTAGGCGTGATTCGCACGCTCGAGTTCGGCGCGCAACCACACCGCGCGCTGTGCAGCGGTGGCTTCTTCGGGGGGACGGGCGGAAGTACGGACCATGCCTTGGGCATCTCGCTGTTGAAAATGATTTCGGACGTCAGATTATCTCAGGAAGCCGCGCGTGTCGCATCGGGCGAGCGGCTATCTGCGTGCGCCGCCGAACGGGTCTCGCCAGCGTCCTGGCCGAATGGCCAACGCTGCGTGCGTCGCTCTGGCATCCAGGGCCCGGTGGGCTGAGCTCCAATGCACTGCAACACGCGTGCCGATGCCCTCTGCGCTGTACCGCCTGCGCGCAAAAAAGGCGCGGCGCCTTTACGGCGTCGCGCCTTGTCTGCAGGCCCGCTGCACGCCTTCGGCGTTACTGGCTGAACAGTCGCCGCGTGGCCGGCGAGCCCGCCGGAATACCGGCCTGCTCCAGCTTCGCGTAGAGCGTCATCAGCTGCTTGTCGATCGACTGCAACACCGATTCCGGCAGCGGCCGGCGCTGGTCGTCGACCACGCGCCCGCCAATGCGCTCGGCAAGCGATTTCGCGTAGTCGCACATCAGGCGGAACGGCAGGATGTCTTCGTCGGCCACGGGCACGTCGAGGACCAGCGTGATCAGTTCACCGCCCTTGTACGTGAGGTCGTCGCGCAGGAAGTTGGTGTCGCCGAACTGCAGCATGAAAACGGGGCTCTGCTTCGCATCGAGCTTGACGAAGCGCGTGCCGTCGCGCGAAAGCAGCAAGCCGTCCTGCGCCGCCACCGCCTGCACGTAGTTTGCCGACCACGGCGCGCCGTCCGACATCACGTTCACGGAAAGCTGGGCGTCGCATTGCGCCGCGAAGCCGTCCAGTTCGCGCGCCATGGCGACCGTCTCCATCATGTCCGGAAACTCGGGCGCGGCGTCGAGCGCGTCGGCGAATTGCTGCACGCCGGTCACGAATTCCGAGAACTCGAGTTCGTTGAGCGGGCCGTTGCGATTCGCGAGTTGCGCAGCCGCGCGCAGTTCTTCGTAGCGCACGCCGCTCTGGAGCAACTCCCAGCCGTCGCCCCCTTCGGGTTTGCCTTCGATATGAACCGGCTTGCTGCCCGCGCGGCGCAATCGCTGCGCAAACGGAATCACCCGCTCGCCTGCCACCGGCGCACCAAGCCGGATCGGCACGATGCAGTCGATGCGACGGTCGACCACGGCGGGCGGCGCCGAAGAGATCGTCGTGGCCGCCGGCATGACCGGCTCGATGCGCTCCGCTTCGTCGCCATCGTCCTTTGCGGATTGCGGGGCAGCCGCAGTTGCAGCCGGCGCCTTGTCGGCAGCCTTCTCGGCAACTTCGTGCGCGTCGGATTCAGCTTCCGGAAAGCCGTTGGGTGTCGTCGTTTCCGCCTGGATGTCGGCTGGCGTGTCGAGCGGCGCAGCAGTGCCGAAACCCGGCTCCACGCGCCCGGCTTGCGTGCTGCCCGCGAGCGACGGCTCGCGGCGCGACGGAGCATGGGCCGGTTCGATGAACGGGCTCGGCTCCTGGAACTCGTCGCGCTGCGGCGCTTCGACTGCCTCTTCGGGCATCGGGCGCGGCATGCGCCGGCGCACTCTCGCGCCCTGCCACGCGTTGTACACCACCACGCCCCCGACGACCACGGCGCCCGCGCCGATCAACCCGAGAGTCAATTCATCCATGCATGCTCCATCAGCAATTCTTTTTCGACGGCGTGCTCATTGCATGCGCCGTTGCTCTGGCGCGCGCATTGCGCGCGGCGGCTGCCTCACTGATGGCGCCGCCGGCCGCGCATCGCGCGCCGTCCGTTAGACCGTATAAATCGATTAGACCGTATTTTGGGCGAAACCCGCTGCCGTTTCCATGTCGACCGCGACGATGCGCGAAACGCCCTGCTCCTGCATCGTCACGCCAATGAGCTGCTGCGCCATCTCCATGGCGATCTTGTTGTGCGAAATGAACAGGAACTGTGTTTTGTCCGACATCGCGCGAACAAGGTTCGCGAAGCGCTCGGTGTTCGCGTCGTCGAGCGGTGCGTCCACTTCGTCTAGCAAGCAGAACGGCGCCGGGTTGAGCTGGAACATCGCGAACACGAGGGCCGTGGCCGTGAGCGCTTTCTCGCCGCCGGAGAGCAGGTGAATCGTCGAATTCTTCTTGCCGGGCGGTTGCGCCATCACCTGCACGCCGGCGTCGAGAATCTCGTCGCCGGTCATGATGAGCTTCGCCTGACCGCCGCCGAACAGGCGCGGGAACAGCTCGCCGAAATGACGGTTCACCTCGTCGAAGGTGCCCTGCAGCAGCGTGCGCGTTTCCTGGTCGATCTTGCGGATCGCGTCTTCGAGCGTCTCGATTGCGCTCGTGAGGTCGGCCGACTGCGCGTCGAGGAAGGTCTTGCGCTCCTTCGCCGCGGCCAGTTCGTCGAGCGCGGCCATGTTCACGGGCCCAAGCGCCGTAATCGCGTTGTTGATGCGCGTAACCTCGCCTTGCAGATACGACGGCTTCATATCGGCCGTGAGCTTTTCCTGCAGCGCGGCCTCGTCGACGCCCGCAGCCTGCAGTTGCTCGACGAACTGCTCGCCGTTCAGGCGCGCGGCCTGCTCCTTGAGCTGAAGCTCCGTGATGCGGTCGCGCAACGGCTGCAACGCGCGCTCCGCGGCGAGGCGGGTTTCGTCGGCGGCCCGCAGCTTCGCGCTCAGATCGTCGAGTTCGGCGCGCGCGGCACGCAGCGTATCTTCCTTCTGGGCGCGAATTTCCAGCGCGTCCTGCAGGCCCGTGTGCGCGGTCTGCTCGTTGATCGTTTCCAGCTCGGCGCGCGCGTCTTCGAGCGACGCGGCCACGCGTTCGCTCTGATCGTGCGCGACCTGAATGTTGCGCTTCAACTCTTCGATGCGGTTCGCCATGTTGCGCGCGGCAAAGCGCGCGTCGGCCGCCGCACGTTCGAGGTCGCGCGCCTCATTGCGCGCCGCGCCGAGTTCCTCGTCGAGCGACTCGAAGGCGAGCTGGTTGTCCTCGAAGCGGGCCTGCAGTTCGGCGAGTTCCACATCGTGGCGCTCGAAGTTCGCTTCCGATTCTGCCCGCAATGCGCGCTGCTCTTCGATCTGCGTGCGGATCTCGTCGAGCTCTTCGCGGATCTGCGTGCTGCGCGCCGTGTAGCGTTCATGCGCCTGCGTCAGCTTGAGCACATCCATCTGCAGCGCGTGCACGCGCTGGGTCGCGCGCTCGGCCTGCTGGCGCACATCCGTGAGCACCTGGGCGGCCTGCGTGTGCGCCGCTTCCGCGCGCACGACAGCCGTGCGAGCATCGTCGGCGAGCAGCGTCTGGGCGCGCACCTGGCGCTCGAGATTCTCGATTTCCTGCTGACGCGCGAGCATGCCGGCCTGCTCGGTGTCGGCGGCGTACAGCTGCACGCCTACGCGCGTCACCGTATGGCCAGCCTTCACGACGAACGCGCCGCTGCCTGGCAGCTGCGCACGCTGGGCGAGCGCTTCGGCGAGATCGTTCGCAACGTAGGTCGAGCCGAGCCATTCGGTGAGCACCGCGCGCAAGCCTGCATCGTCGATACGGACGAGCGAGAGCAGCGGCGTGAGTCCCGCGGCCGCAGCGCTTGCCTGACCCGCGGCCGGCGGCGAATAGAACGCGAGCTTCGCAGGTGGAGCGTCGCTCGCGAATGCCTTCACCCAGTCGAGGTTCGACACCTCGAGCGCGGCGAGCCGCTCGCGCAACACCGATTCGAGCGCCGTTTCCCAACCGGCTTCGACGTGCAGCTTTTTCCACAGCCGCGGCAACGCGCCCAGTTCGTGACGTTCGAGCCACGGCTGGACCTTGCCTTCCGTCTGCACGTTTTCCTGCAGTTGCTTGAGTGCAGCGAGACGGGCTTCGAACTGGTGGATCTGTACGTTTTCCGCCTGCACGCGCTCGTGTGCGGCGCGGCGTTCCGCGTCGAGGCGCGGCACCGTTTCCTGCGCGTCGGCGAGGCGCGCCTGCGCTTCGTGAAGGACTTCCTCCTGCTCGGCCAGCTGCATGCGCAGCTCTTCGAGCTGAGCTTCGTCCGGCGCGTCGAGGCCGCCTTCCTCCGACTTCAGACGCTCGTGGCGCTGCTGAAGCTGCTGAAGCATCTGGTCGGCGTTGCGTTGATGCGCGGCTTCGAGCTTGATGGCCTGCTCGGTGCGCGCGATGCCCGCGCGCTCGTCGTTCAGTTGCGCCTGCGCGTCGCGCCAGCGGTTTTCGAGCGCGGGCAGCGCTTCCTGCTTCGCCGCCGCATCTTCCTCGGCCAGCGCAGCCTTTTCCTCGGCGATCGCCAGTTGTTCTTCGGCGTCTTCGATGTCGTCCTGTGCCTTCTGCGCCTGGACCTGCCATTGCTCGCGCTGCGCGGTGAGCGCGGCGATCTGCGCCTGCACGCGGTTGCGCGACTCGACGATGAACTTGATCTCGGCCTCGAGACGGCTCACCTCGGCGTTCGCTTCGTAAAGCGCGCCCTGCGCGCCCTGCATGGCGTCGCTTGCCGAGTAGTGGGCCACGCGCAGCGTTTCGAGCTGCGCTTCCACTTCGCGCAGCTGCGCGGTATGGCGCTCCAGGTCGATCTGCGCCTGCTCGATCGCGCGCTGCTGGCGTTGCTGCTCGCCCGCTGCCTCGTTCTTGCGCAAGAGCCACAGAAGGCGCTGCTTTTCCTCGCCCTCGGCCTGCAGCTCGCGATATTTCGTGGCAACGACCGCCTGGCCCTCGAGCTTTTCCAGGTTGCTGGACAGCTCGCGCACGATGTCCTCGACACGCGTCAGGTTCTCGCGCGTGTCGTGCAGGCGGTTCTCGGTCTCGCGGCGGCGTTCCTTGTATTTCGACACGCCCGCGGCTTCTTCGAGGAACACGCGCAGCTCTTCGGGCTTCGCCTCGATGATCCGCGCGATCATGCCCTGCCCGATGATCGCGTAGGCGCGCGGGCCGAGGCCAGTACCCAGGAAAATATCCTGAATGTCGCGCCGGCGCGCCGGCAGGTTGTTGATGTAGTAGCTCGACGTGCCGTCGCGCGTGAGCACGCGCTTCACGGCAATCTCGGCATACTGGCCCCACTGCCCTGCGGCGCGGCCGTCCGCATTGTCGAACACCAGTTCGACGCTCGCGCGGCTGCCCGGCTTGCGCGCGGTGGAACCGTTGAAGATGACGTCCTGCATCGACTCGCCGCGCAGCTCGGACGCCCGGGATTCACCCAGCACCCAGCGCACCGCGTCGATGATGTTGGATTTCCCACAGCCGTTTGGCCCGACCACCCCGACGAGTTGGCCCGGAACCTGGAAATGCGTGGGATCGACGAATGATTTGAAGCCAGCGAGTTTAATCGAGGTCAGACGCACGGCGATATCGCTGTTTGAATAGTGGTGAACGGGACCGCCCGTGCCGTACGTCGCTTGCCGCCGCGCATCCGGTATCGATCGCGCGACGGCGGAGTGCGCACTGGGCAGCCGCCACGGCTCGCCGTACGAACGCGCATGCACGCGTGCGGCCGGCGGGAATCAGCGGCAATCATACCATCGCACGCGCGCCATTCCGCGCGCGGGAAGGCCCTGGGCCCGTTCCGCCGCCTGCGCTGCCATCGCCATTGCCGCCGCCGTTGCCATCATCGCCGCCGGGGCCGCTGCCGTCGGCGTCGTCCGCGTCATCGGTGCGGCTGGCGTCGGCGTGGGTCATGACGCTCGCATCGGCGCTCGCGTGCGCGCCGCCCTTGCGCGCATCCTGCGCCCGGTGCACCCAGCTCGACAACAGGGAAGCCAGCACGATGCAGGCGCCGCCCGCCCATTCGCGCGGGCCCGGCGTCTCGCCGGCGAAGAGCCACGACGTGAGCGCCGTCACGACGATCTCGAACAGCATGATGATCGAGGCGCGGTTTGCCGGCACGCGGGCGAGCCCGTACTGGACGAGCATGTTGTTGCTGCCGAGCACGATGCCGAGCGCGAGCACGAGCAGCACGACGCGTGCGAGATGCTCGCCCGCCGGTGCGGCCGACATCGGCTCGAAACAGGAGGTCAGCAAGCCGAACAGCGCCGCGCCCGCGAAGATCACGGCCGTGCGCATCTCGGGCTTCATGTGCGGCAGCACGCGGCTCGTCTTTACGACGAGCACGTTGCTCATCGCGAAACCCATGCCGCCGATGAGACCGGCCCATTCGGCCGCGTTGGCGGGCAGCGGCACGCCGAGCCGCGGCGACCAGAGCATCAGCACCGCCCCCAGCAGCGAGAGCGCCGCCAGCGCGCCGCCCGCCCAGTTCAGGCGCTCGTGCAGGATGAAGTGCGCGAAGATCGCCGTCCACGCCGGGGTCAGATAAAAGAGCAGCAGCACGCGCATCACTTCGCCGTGGATTGCGCCCCACACGAACCCGACGTTGGTCACGCCCGCGGCGAGTCCGAGCATCGGCAGCACCCAGTGCCAGCGCACGCTCGCGAGCGAGCGCCAGCGCAGCACCAGCACGAAGAGACAGCCGGCCGCGCTCGTTGCCGCGCTCGAGGCCGTACCGGTGAGCCCGGCGGCCGCCAGCATGCGCAGCGGATACCAGACAAAACCCCAGACGGACGCGCCAATCATGATGGCGAGCGTCGGCCAGGCGGCGCGCAAGCCCGTGCTCTGGCTCATGGCTTGCGCTGCCCTTGGCCCGGCCGCGCGTTCGCAGCGCCTGCGCCTTGGTTCGAAACGTCGTTCGAAGCTTTCATGCTTTTCCTTTATTTCGTCGCCCGGCAGGCACCGGCCGCGCCAGGGCGGGATCCGGCCGGCGCCCGCAGCAGCAGCGGCGCCACGCTATAATCGACCGCTTGCAGCCGCAAGGCCGCGCCGTTCATCGGTGTTTGTACGCCGAGCGCGGTGCAACCGGCTCGCCGGCCCGCAGTGGCCACCCGAATCCTGCGCGCCATGCCATCCGTCTTTCGCCCACGCCTGTCCAGCCCCAAGTGAATCCGCTACTCGATACCCTTCAGTCCTATCCCTTCGAAAAGCTGCGCGTGCTCTTCAAGGACATCACGCCGAACGCCGGCCTGCGCCACATCAGCTTCGGGATCGGCGAGCCGAAACACCCCACGCCGGCGCTGATCCGCGACGCCATCATCGCTTCGCTCGACGGCCTCTCGTCGTACCCGGCCACGGCGGGCACCCCGGCGCTGCGCGAGTCGATTGCGAACTGGGTGAAGGCGCGCTACGGGCTGCCGGCCATCGATGCGAACACGGAAATCCTGCCTGTGTCCGGCTCGCGCGAGGCGCTGTTCGCGCTCGCGCAGGCCGTGGTCGACCCGACAGCGGGCGTGAAAGACCCCGCAAAGCGGGCGATCGTACTCTGCCCGAACCCTTTCTACCAGATCTACGAAGGCGCCGCGCTGCTCGGCGGCGGCGAGCCGTACTTCGTAAATAGCGATCCGGCCCGCAACTTCGCCTGCGACTATTCGCAGGTTCCCGAAGAAGTCTGGGCGCGCACGCAGCTGCTGTACGTGTGCTCGCCCGGCAATCCCACGGGTGCCGTGATCACGCTCGACGACTGGCGCGAGCTGTTCGCGCTCTCCGACCGCTACGGCTTCGTGATCGCCTCGGACGAGTGCTACTCGGAGATCTACTTCGACGAGGCCACGCCGCCGCTCGGCGGTCTCGAAGCGGCGCACAAGCTGGGCCGCGGCTTCGAGCGCCTCGTCATGCTGTCGAGCCTTTCGAAGCGCTCGAACGCGCCGGGCATGCGCTCGGGGTTCGTCGCCGGGGACGCCGCCATCCTCAAGCAGTTCCTGCTGTACCGCACCTATCACGGCGCGGCACTGTCGCCGGTCTGGCAATCCGCCAGCATCGCGGCATGGGGCGACGAGGCGCACGTCCGCGAAAACCGCGCGAAATACGTGAAGAAGTTCTCGACCGTCACACCCATGCTCGCCGACGTGCTCGACGTGAAATTGCCCGACGCCGCGTTCTACCTCTGGGCCAACGTCGCGCGCACCGGCCTCGCGGACACCGCGTTCGCCCAGCGTCTCTACGCCGACTATAATGTGACGGTTCTGCCCGGCTCGTTCCTCGCGCGCGAGGCGCATGGCACGAATCCGGGTAAAGACTTCGTGCGCATGGCGCTCGTCGCCGACGTCGAGGAGTGCATCGAAGGCGCGCAGCGCATCGTCGAGTTCTGCCGCTCGCTCAAACCGTAAAGCCTTTTTCGTGCGCGCCGCGGTCCCGCCCCTTGCGGCGCGCAACACCGCTTTCAACCATCAATCTCACGAAATCACCACCATGTCGCAACAACTTCAGCAGATCATCGACACCGCCTGGGAAAACCGCGCCGACTTCTCGCCCAGGTCGGCTCCGAACGACGTGCGCGAAGCCGTCGCCCATGTCATCGCCGAGCTGGACAAAGGCGCGCTGCGCTGCGCCGAGAAGAAGGACGGCGACTGGGTCGTCAACCAATGGGTGAAGAAGGCCGTGCTGCTGTCGTTCCGCCTGGAAGACAACGCACCGATGCCCGCGGGCGGCTACAGCCAGTTCTACGACAAGGTGCCCTCGAAGTTCGCCAACTACACGGCCGAAGACTTCGCCGCCGGCGGCTTTCGCGTCGTGCCGCCGGCCATCGCGCGCCGCGGCTCGTTCATCGCGAAGAACGTCGTGCTGATGCCGTCGTACACCAACATCGGCGCCTATGTCGACGAAGGCACGATGGTCGATACGTGGGCCACGGTCGGTTCGTGCGCGCAGATCGGCAAGAACGTGCACCTTTCGGGCGGCGTCGGCATCGGCGGCGTGCTGGAGCCGCTGCAGGCCAACCCGGTCATCATCGAAGACAACTGCTTCATCGGCGCGCGCTCGGAAGTCGTGGAAGGCGTGATCGTCGAAGAGAACTCGGTCATCTCGATGGGCGTCTACCTTGGCCAGTCGACCAAGATTTACGATCGCGAAACCGGCGAAGTCTCGTACGGCCGCATCCCGGCAGGCTCGGTCGTGGTCGCGGGCAACCTGCCCTCGAAGGACGGCTCGCACAGCCTGTACTGCGCCGTGATCGTCAAGAAGGTCGACGCCAAGACGCGCGCCAAGGTCGGCCTGAACGAGCTGCTGCGAGGCGACTGATGGCGAAGTCCGCCAAGACCGTCGTCTACGGCATTCCGAACTGCGACACCGTGAAGAAGGCCCGTGTGTGGCTCGAAGAGCATGGCGTCGAGTTCGAGTTTCACGACTTCAAGAAAGCTGGCGTCTCGAATGCGCTCGTCCAGGACTGGCTCAAGGACGTGTCGCTCGATCAGCTGATCAACAAGCGCGGCACGACCTGGCGCGGCCTGTCGGACGTGCACAAGGCCGAAGCCGACACGACCGCCGGCGCGATCGCGCTGATGATCCACAAGCCGTCGATCATCAAGCGGCCCGTCGTCGTGGTGAACGGCCGCGTAAAGACGCTCGGCTTTTCCGCCGACCAGTATGCGGAGCTGTTCGCTTGAGCGCCGCATGAGACCGGTGCGTCTGAACTGCTTGATGGCAGCTTGGGCGCACATGGTCATGACACGTTGTTGCCGGCCCCTGCTCCATCAGCGGCGCCGGCATTTTTATTGAAAGTGGTCTTTTTATGTCCGCCACCCTCGCCCTTACCGAAGCCCTGATCGCGCGCGCGTCCGTCACGCCCGACGACCAGCACTGCCAGCGCATCATGACCGAACGCCTTGGTGCGCTCGGCTTCGCGTGCGAAACGATCGAATCCAACGGCGTGACCAACCTGTGGGCCGTCAAGCGCGGCACTGCGGGCGCGCAAGGCCCGCTGCTCGCCTTCGCGGGCCACACCGACGTCGTGCCCACCGGCCCCATCGAGCAATGGAGTTCGCCGCCGTTCCAGCCCTCGCATCGCGACGGCATCCTCTACGGCCGCGGCGCCGCCGACATGAAGACTTCGCTCGCGGCCTTCGTGGTGGCGAGCGAAGAGTTCGTGGCGACGCATCCGCAGCATCGCGGCGCCATCGCGTTCCTCATCACGAGCGATGAAGAAGGCCCGGCCACCGACGGGACCGTGAAGGTCGTCGAGGCGCTGCAGGCGCGCGGCGAGAAAATGGATTACTGCATCGTGGGCGAGCCGACTTCGACGCATACGCTCGGCGACTGCGTGAAGAACGGCCGCCGCGGCTCGATGTCGGGCAAGCTCGTCGTGAAGGGTGTGCAGGGGCATATCGCCTATCCGCATCTCGCGAAGAACCCGGTGCATCTGCTGGCGCCCGCGCTCGCCGAACTCGTCGCCGAAAAGTGGGACGACGGCAACGAGTACTTCCCGCCCACCACGTGGCAGGTGTCGAACATGCACAGCGGCACCGGCGCGAGCAACGTGATTCCGGGCCACGCTGATGTGATGTTCAACTTCCGCTTCTCGACCGCGAGCACGGTGGAAGGCCTGCAAAAGCGCGTCCACGCGATCCTCGACAAGCACGGCCTCGAATACGACCTGCACTGGAGCGTGAGCGGCCTGCCCTTTCTCACGCCGCGCGGCGCGCTCTCGAATGCGCTCGAAAAAGCGATCCACGACGAAACCGGCGTCACGACCGAGCTTTCGACCACAGGTGGCACATCCGATGGCCGCTTCATCGCCCGCATGTGCGAGCAAGTCGTGGAGTTCGGGCCGCCGAACGCCAGCATCCACAAGATCGATGAGCATATCGAAGTGAAATTCATCGATCCGCTCAAGAACGTCTATCGCCGCGTGCTCGAACAGCTGATCGCCTGACCGGCCCACCGAACACGCTCTGGAGTCCAGAACATGACCCATCCGCTCGCCGCTACCTTTGCCACCGTTCGCGACCTGCTGCGCTACGGTGTCTCGCGCTTTTCGGCCGCGCAACTCGCGTTCGGCCACGGCTCGAACAACGCCTACGACGAAGCCGCGTACCTGATCCTGCACACGCTGCATTTGCCGCTCGACCTGCTCGACCCGTTTCTCGACGCGCGCCTCACGAGCGAGGAAATCGACAAGGTGCTCGGCGTGATCGAGCGCCGCGCGACCGACCGCGTCCCCGCGGCCTACATCACGCAGGAAGCGTGGATGCACGGCCTGCGCTTCTACGTGGATGAGCGCGTCATCGTGCCGCGCTCGTTCATTGGCGAGCTGCTCGCAGACGGCCTGCAGCCCTACGTGGAAGATCCCGAACAAGTCACGGCGGTGCTGGAGCTATGCACCGGCTCGGCGAGCCTTGCGATTCTCGCGGCGCACGCGTTTCCGAACGCCGACATCGATGCGGTCGATCTGTCCGCACCCGCCCTCGAAGTGGCGCGGCGCAACGTGCACGAACACGATCTCGACGAGCGCATCGCCCTCTTCGAAGGCGACCTGTACGCGCCGCTGCCCGAGCGCCGCTACGACGTGATCATCACCAACCCGCCGTACGTGAACGCCGACTCGATGCAGGCGCTGCCGCCCGAATACCGCCACGAGCCGGAACTGGCGCTCGCGGGCGGCGCGGACGGCATGGACATCGTGCGCCGCATCGTCAAGGACGCACGCAACTGGCTCACCGACGACGGTGTGCTGGTGATCGAAATTGGCAACGAACGCGAGAACGTGGAAGCGGCGTTCGGCGGCCTCGATCTCGTCTGGCTCTCGACGAGCGCCGGCGACGACCAGGTCTTCCTGATCCAGGCCTGCGATCTGCCGGTCTGATCGTCCTGTGCGAAAGAGCCGCGGCGCCTGTGCGCCGTGCCTCGCCGCGCGCAGGACCGGGGCGCTCGCCGTCATCGCAGCGGGTTCGGTAAGATTGAGCCCTCCGGCCGTGCGCTTCCCGGCGCGGGCCGGTCCTGCGTCCGGCTGAAGGAGCGTCCCACGCATCTATGCGATTCGACTGGTCACATCTCGGCACGCTGCTCGCGATCATCCATTTGCTCGGACTGATCGCAGCGTGCCACGCCATCCTCAACACGCGCACCTCGCAAGGCGCGATTGCCTGGGCCGTCTCTCTCGCGACGATGCCCTACCTCACGCTCGTCCCATATCTCTTTCTTGGCCGCAGCAAGTTCGCGGGCTATGCGGACGCGCGGCGGCTGCGCAACGAAACCTTGCGCTCACGCGCTCACGCGCCCGACTGGGACAAGCTCGTCCGCGCGGGCGAATGGCCTGCCGACGAGCTGGGCGTACGCGTGATCCGCACGTTCGCGCGCCTGGGCGGGATGCCGCTCGTGCCGGGCAACGCCGTGCGCACGCTCGTGAATGGCGAAGCGACCTTCTCCGCCATCTTCGATGCGATCGAGCAAGCCCGGCACTACGTGATCGTGCAGTTCTTCATCGTGCGCGCCGACGCGCTCGGCGACATGCTCAAGGATGTGCTGCTCGACTGCACGAAACGCGGCGTACGCGTGTACTTCCTCTACGACAGCATCGGCTCGTTCGACCTGCCCGCCAGTTACGTGCACGAGTTGCAGGACGGCGGCGTGGAAGTGCACCCGTTCTCGACGAAACGTCACTTCGTGAATCGCTTCCAGCTCAATTTCCGCAACCACCGCAAGATCGTCGTGGTGGACGGCCAGCACGCATTCGTGGGCGGCCACAACGTGGGCATCGAATACCTGGGCGCGAACACGCGCCTTTCTCCGTGGCGCGACACGCATATCGAACTGCGCGGACCGGCGGTCGCCAACGTGCAGTTCGCCTTCACCGAGGACTGGTACTGGGCCACCCAGCAGTTGCCCGGCTGCGAGCCGCCCACGGTCGTGCCGCGGGACGGCGACGACATGTACTGCCTCGTTCTGCCCACGGGGCCGGCCGACCGCCAGGAGACCTGCTCGCTCTTCTTCGTCGAGGCGATCAATGCCGCGAAAAAACGCCTGTGGATCACGACGCCCTATCTCGTGCCCGACGAAGCCGTGTTTTCGGCCCTGCGCCTCGCGGCCCTGCGCGGCGTGGACGTGCGCATCATGATCCCGAGCCGGCGCGACCATTACGTGGTCTTCGAGGCGTCGATGCTGTACGCCTTCGATGCGGTACGCGCGGGCATCCGCATCTTTCGCTACAAGCCGGGCTTCCTGCACCAGAAGGTCGTGCTGATCGACGACGTGGCTGCGGCGATCGGCAGCGCGAATCTGGATAACCGGTCGTTTCGCCTGAACTTCGAGATCATGGTGCTGACCGTGCATCGCGGCTTCGCGGCCGAAGTCGAAGCGATGCTGCTGCGCGATTTCGACGAGGCGTTCGAGATCGATCGCAGCGAATACCGCGACGCGCCCGCGTGGCGCAAGATCACGATGCATCTCGCGCGGCTCTTCGCGCCGATTCTCTAGCGCGCCTGCGCCGCCAGGCTGCGCTCAGAGCTGCTTTTCGATGTCCGCTGCAATCGCCTCGGGTTTCGTCATCGGCGCATAGCGCTTCACCACATCGCCGTTGCGGTCGACCAGGAACTTCGTGAAATTCCACTTGATGCCGCCGAGCCCGAGCAGCCCCGGCGCCTCGCCCGTGAGCCAGCGATACAGCGGATGCGCGTTCGCCCCTTTCACGTCGATCTTTTCGAACATGGGGAACGTGACGCCGTAGTTCTTCTCGCAGAAGCTGCCGATCTGCGCGGCGTCGCCGGGTTCCTGCTTGCCGAACTGGTTGCACGGAAAGCCGAGCACCGCGAGCCCGCGCGCGGCGTACTGGTCATACAGCGTTTGCAGGCCCGCGTACTGCGGCGTGAATCCGCATTCGCTCGCGGTATTGACGATCAGGAGCACCTTGCCCGTATAGCGCTCGAGGCTCACCGGCTCGCCGCCGCCGAGCGGTTGCGCCGAAAACGAATAGATCGATGTCATCTGGCTCTCCCGTGGAAAAGCGCCAGTCTACGTGAGAAAACGCGCAATTAGCACTCGACCAGGCGGCTAGCCGTTCGGCCAATGCCGGCCTGAGCGCGCCCAGGCTGCGCGCCCCGGTTTAAAATAGCGCTTTCTTTCGTTTTCTTCCTGCCGGCGCCGTCGTGATCCGCTTCAACCAATTCAGTCTTGCCCGCGGCACCAAGCCGCTTTTCGAACAGACCTCGTTCACGCTGAACCCCGGCGAAAAGGTCGGTCTCATCGGCGCGAACGGCGCGGGCAAATCGACCCTGTTCGCCGTGCTGCGCGGCGAACTGCACGCCGACGCCGGCGACTTCTCGCTGCCGCCGTCCTGGCGCATCGCGCACGTCGCGCAGGAAACGCCGGCGGTCGAGCGCACCGCGCTCGACTACGCGCTGGACGGCGACGCCGCGCTGCGCGAAATCGAGGCCCGCATCGCCGCGGCCTCGGCGGCGCACGACGGCGCGGCGGAAGCCGAAGCGCACGGTGCCTTCGCCGACGCCGATGGCTACACGGCTCCCGCGCGAGCCGAAGCGCTGCTCCTCGGCCTCGGCTTCACGCTCGAGCAAACGCGCCAGAGCGTCTCGAGCTTCTCGGGCGGCTGGCGCATGCGCCTGAACCTCGCGCAGGCGCTCATGTGCCGCTCCGACCTGCTGCTGCTCGACGAGCCCACGAACCACCTGGATCTGGACGCGATCGTCTGGCTCGAAGACTGGCTGCACCGCTATCCCGGCACGCTCGTCGTAATCTCGCACGACCGCGAATTCCTCGACTCGATCTGCAACGTCACGCTGCATCTGGAGAACCAGCAGATCAAGCGTTACGGCGGCAATTACTCGCAGTTCGAGATCCTGCGCGCGCAACAACTGGCGCTCCAGCAAAGCGCCTATGAAAAGCAGCAGCGCACCGTCGCCCATCTGCAAAGCTTCATCGACCGCTTCAAGGCCAAGGCCACCAAGGCGCGCCAGGCGCAAAGCCGCGTGAAGGCGCTGGAAAAGATGGAGTTGATCGCACCGGCGCACGCCAGTTCGCCGTTCACGTTCGAATTCCGCACGCCCGACTCCGCGCCCAACCCCATGCTCGTGATGGAAGACGTGCGCTGCGGCTATCGGGCTGAAGATGGCAGCGAAACGCCCATCGTCGAGCGCGTCACGCTCTCGATCCAGAACGGCCAGCGTATCGGCCTGCTCGGTGCGAACGGCCAGGGCAAGTCCACGCTCATCAAGACGCTCGCGGGCACGCTCGCGGCGCTCTCCGGCGAGATGGGCACGGGCAAGGGCCTGCAAATCGGCTATTTCGCGCAGCACCAGCTCGAAACGCTGCGCCCGGACGACTCGCCGCTCCAGCATCTCGCCCGTCTCGCACCCGACACGCGTGAGCAGGAGCTGCGCGACTTCCTCGGCGGCTTCAACTTCCCCGGCGAAATGGCCACGGCGCCCATCGCGCCGTTCTCGGGCGGCGAGAAGGCGCGCCTCGCGCTCGCGCTCATCATCTGGCAAAAGCCCAACCTGCTGCTGCTCGACGAGCCGACCAACCACCTCGACCTCGAAACGCGGCATGCGCTCACCATGGCGCTCGCGCAGTTCGAAGGCACGCTGATCCTCGTGTCGCACGACCGGCATTTGCTGCGCGCCACGACCGATCAGTTCATGCTGGTGGCGAAGCACCGTCTGCAGCCGTTCGACGGCGACCTCGACGACTACCGCGACTGGCTGCTGCAACACGCGGCCGAGCAACGCGCGGCGCTCAAGGAGGCCGCTTCCGGCACGGCGGATGCGGCAAATGGCGCAGGTGCCGCCGATGGCGTCAATCGCAAGGAACAGCGCCGCCAGGAAGCCGGGCAGCGCCAGAAGGTTGCGCACCTGAAGAAGCCGTTACAGGCGAAAATCGGCAAGATCGAAAAGGAAATGGATGCGCTCAACAGCGAAAAGAGCACGCTCGACACCTTCGTCGCCGACCCGGCGAGCTACGAGCCTCAGCAGAAGAGCCGCCTGACCGACGCGATTCGCCGCCAGGCCGAAGTCGCCTCGCGCCTCGAAACGCTCGAAGCCGAATGGCTCGATGCGCACGAGGAACTCGAGCAGATCGGCTAGCGCAACGCTGCTTCACCATCGCGCCACCAGGCGCTTTCGCCAGGTATTTTCGCCAGGGAGCCACGAGTGTCGTCACCCGCCGCATTGCAGGGCCTTCGCGTACTGGATCTGACCCGCCTCTTGCCTGGGCCCGTGGCCACGTTGCGGCTCGCGGAAATGGGCGCCGATGTCCTGAAAATCGAGCCGCCCGGTGCAGGCGACGCGGCGCGCGTGATGATGCAAAGCGCAGTGGACGAAGTGGCCGCGCGCCCCGGCGCGTTCTATCGCCTCGTCAATCGCGGCAAGCGCGAAACGCGAGTCGATCTGAAGACCGAGAGCGGCCGTTCGGTGTTGTTTGCGCTTGCCCGCGACGCCGACGTGCTCGTCGAAAGCTTCCGGCCCGGTGTGATGGACCGCCTCGGCGTAGGCTACGAGGCATTGCGCAAGGTCAATCCGAAACTCGTCTACTGCGCGATCACGGGCTACGGCACAACCGGCCCGTTCGCCGGCCATCCTGGCCACGACATCAACTATGTCGCCTATTCGGGCGTGCTCGACCAGTTGGCCGCGCGCGACGGCGTGCCGGTGCTGCCCAACTTCCAGATTGCCGACCTGCTTGGCGGCGCACTCAGTGCGGTCACCCAGATTCTCGCGGCGCTCTGGCAGGTGGCGCGCGGTGGCGAAGGTCGTTTCGTCGATGTTTCGATGGCGCACGCGAGCTACGCGCACAACGTGGTCGCCCAGGTCGCGCTCGCCAACGACGACGCCGCGGCGCTGCAGCCGGGCGGCGGTCTGCTCAACGGCGGCGTGCCCTGCTACAACCTCTATCGCACACAAGACGGGCGGTGGCTCGCCGTCGGCGCGCTCGAGTTGAAGTTCTGGCAGACGCTGTGCCGGGCCATTGGCCGCGACGACTGGGCCGAACGCCACTGGAGCCTCGGTCAGGCGATCGGCGGCGCGGATGCCGCGGCGCTCACGCGCGAGTTGGCGGCCATCATCGAGTCGGAGTCGCTGCAGACCTGGATCGACCGTCTGGAGGCGATCGACACCTGTGTATCGCCCGTCCTCACGCCAGGCGAGGCGTCGCGCCATCCCCTCTTCAACGCCGACGTGCTGCAAGCCATGATGGACGAAATGGCCGCGAGGCAAACGCAGCAGGCCACGCCCGGTATGCAGGCGGCGCCTTTTCAGCCAGGTGTTCACCCGCAAGGTACGCATGCCGCCCAACCTGCCCGACCGGTCCAACCCGCCCAACCAGGCCAAGGCACCGACACGCCGGGCGCGCCTGGCGGCAAGAAGCCCTTCACTTACGGCCCTTGGGGCTAGTCCTCGCCGTAACCCGCATGCCCCTGAGCATAATGAAAAATGGGCGCATCGCAGCGCCCATATTGGTTTAGCGTCGCGGCAGCGTTTGCCGCGGCGACCGCTCGTCGTCGTACATGACGTACTTGCGGCCTTCCACGTGGTGCGCAATGGTGCTGCGCACTTCGGCCGCCGTCACGTCTTCTGCTACCACGCGGCGCGAAATGCGCCCGTCGCCATCGATCCACTCGACGATGCGGCACGTGCTGCCCCAAGGTTGCATGAGCGGCTCGGACACCCGGCAGCCGCGCACGACGATCGAACGACCGCCGAAGGACGTATCAGTCTGTTTCAAGTCGCTATCCTTTCCGCTCGACACGGGTTGAACACCGCGCCAAGGATAGGGAAATCGCAGTCTGAAATGGTTACAGCCGGAACCAGGGTTGTTACTAATCATTACGCGCCAGTACAGGCCTTCTGCACGTGCGCGGCCCGCTCAATCCAGTTCGCGTATCCGGTCGATCGCTTCCTCGAGGCGCTCCACCGCAATCACCTGTAAACCTTCGATCGGCTGTTTCGGCGCATTGGCGCGGGGAATCAGGGCGCATGAAAACCCGAGCTTGGCGGCTTCCTTCAGACGATCCTGCCCGCGCGGCGAGGGTCGGATCTCGCCCGCGAGCCCGACTTCGCCAAAAACGATCAGACCCTTGGGCAACGCCTTGTTACGCATCGAAGAATGAATGGCGAGCAGCACGGCGAGATCGGCGGCCGGCTCCGTGATCTTCACGCCGCCCACGGCGTTGAGGAACACGTCCTGATCGAAGCACGCGATGCCGGCATGGCGATGCAGCACCGCCAGCAGCATGGCGAGCCGGTTTTGTTCGAGGCCGACGGCGAGGCGTCGCGGATTCGGCACGTGCGCCGTATCGACGAGCGCCTGCACTTCGACGAGCAACGGACGCGAGCCTTCCTGGGTCACGAGCACGCAGGAGCCCGGCACGCTCTGCTCGTGCTGTGAGAGAAAGAGCGCCGAGGGATTCGCCACGCCGCGCAGGCCCTTCTCCGTCATCGCGAACACACCCAGCTCGTTGACCGCGCCAAAGCGGTTCTTGAACGCGCGCACGAGCCGGAACGACGAATGCGTGTCGCCTTCGAAATACAGCACGGTGTCGACGATGTGCTCGAGCACGCGCGGACCCGCCAGGTTGCCCTCCTTCGTCACGTGGCCGACCATGATGATCGCCGTGCCCGACTGCTTCGCGATGCGCGTGAGCTGCGCCGCGCACTCGCGCACCTGCGCGACCGAGCCGGGCGCGGAAGTCAGCGCTTCGGAGTAGATCGTCTGGATCGAGTCGATGACCGCGACGTCGGGCTTCTCGGCCTCGATCGTCGCCTGGATCTTTTCGAGCTGGATCTCGGCGAGCAGTTGCAGCTCGCTCGCCATGGAGCCGGGATCGAGCAGCGCCAGTCGTTGCGCGCGCAACGCGATCTGCGCCGCCGATTCTTCACCGCTCACATAGAGCGCACGACGCTCAGCCGCGATTTGCGCGAGCGACTGCAAGAGTAGCGTCGATTTGCCGATCCCGGGGTCGCCGCCGATCAGCACCACGCCGCCTGCGACGAGGCCGCCGCCCAGCACGCGGTCGAACTCGCCCACGCCGGTCGTGAAGCGCGGCACGTCGGACGCCTCGATATCGGCGAGACGCCGCACCGGGGCGCTCTTCGCGAGCGACTGGAAACGGTGGCTGCTCGCCGTTTCCGCAACGCCCTCCACGAGCGTGTTCCACGCGCCGCACGCGGGGCACTGGCCTTGCCACTTGGGAGCCTGCCCGCCGCATTCGGTACATGTATACAGTGTCTTGACCTTCGCCATGCTCTTTGCCATGGCGTTATTCGGCCCGCACGGGAACACGCGGCGCAACGGCGCACATCAGCTCGTAGCCGATCGTGCCGCAGGCTTTCGCGACGTCGTCGATGGGCAGATTGTTGCCCCACAGCTCCACGCGCGCGCCCACGCCCGCGGTGTGCACTGGCGTAAGGTCGACGGTAAGCATGTCCATCGAGACGCGGCCCACCACATGCGTGAGCACGCCGTCGACGATCACGGGCGTGCCTTCGGGCGCGACGCGCGGATAGCCGTCGGCGTAACCGCACGCCACCACGCCGATGCGCATGGGCTTGCGCGCCGTGAAAATCGAGCCGTAGCCGACGGTCTGTCCTTCAGCCACATGCTGCGTGGCGATGAGTTCCGACGCGAGCGTCATGGCCGGTTGCAGGCCTGTGCCTTCGAGCGCCGAGGCGAAACCCGATGGCGAAGCGCCATACAGAATGATGCCGGGGCGCACCCAGTCGAAGTGCGTCGAAGGATGCCACAGCGTGGCGGCCGAATTGGCGAGGCTGCGCGCGCCGGCAATGCCTTGCGCGCCGCGCTCGAACGTTTCCATTTGCTCGCCGACGCCGCGCGGCGTGTCGGCGTCGGCGAAGTGCGTCATCAGCGTGATCTGGCCGATGCCTGCACAGGCACGCGCACGCTCCCATGCGGCGCGGTACTTCTCCGGCGTGTAGCCGAGCCGGTTCATACCGCTGTTCATTTTGAGCTGGACGTTGACCGGCTTCGACAGACGCGCCATTTCGAGCATGCGCATCTGCTCGTCGCTGTGCACGACGGTCGTGAGGCTGTAGCGGTCGATCACGTCGATGTCGGTCGGCCGGAAGAAACCTTCGAGCAGCAGGATCGGCCCCGCCCAGCCGAGTTCGCGCAGCTTCACGGCCTCCTCGAGGTCGAGCAGGCCGAAACCGTCGGTTGCGCGCAGGCCGGGGAACGCGCGCGCAAGCCCGTGCCCGTAGGCGTTGGCCTTCACCACGGCCCAGATTTTCGACTTTGGCGCGTACTGGCGGACGACGGCGAGGTTATTGGCGAGAGCGGCGGTGTGAATCGTTGCTGAGAGGGGGCGCGGCATGGGAGATTTTTTCGCAAAGACGCTTTCGAATCAGGAGCTTACAGGGTGTTTTCAGCGCCCCGCAGGCCCGCCTGACGGGCGCTCAAGGATTGTGCTAGTCCGAATACACCTATTTTCGTGATATAAAGCCCTGCGCACAACCCATTTCGAACGTAATAAGCCCGGATGCCTCCCACCCGTCCGGGGCGGACGGACCGCAGCGAGGAAAGCATCGCATCAGATGAAAAAAGGCTTTTACACCATCATGGCCGCGCAGTTTTTTTCGTCGTTGGCCGACAATGCGCTCCTCATCGCTGCAATTGCACTGCTGAAAGACCTCCACGCCCCGAACTGGATGACGCCGCTGCTCAAGCTGTTCTTCGTCCTCTCCTACGTCGTTCTTGCCGCCTTCGTCGGCGCCTTCGCAGATTCCCGCCCTAAGGGCCGCGTGATGTTCATCACGAACACGATCAAGGTCGTGGGCTGCGCCATGATGCTGGCAGGCACCCATCCCTTGTTCGCCTATGGCGTTGTGGGTTTCGGGGCTGCGGCTTATTCTCCCGCCAAGTACGGCATCCTGACCGAACTGCTGCCGCCTGAGCGCCTCGTCGCCGCCAACGGCTGGATCGAGGGCACGACAGTCGGCTCGATCATTCTCGGCACCGTGCTCGGCGGCGCGTTGATCAGCCCCCACATCGCGTCGCATGTGCTACGCCATACGCCCGCCGCGATCAGCACGCCCGCCGAAGCCGCGATGGTCGTCATCATGGTGATTTACGTAATCGCCGCCCTCTTCAATCTGCGCATTCCCGACACCGGCGCACGCTACCCGCGCCAGCAGCACGGTGTCATCCGCCTCATCAGCGACTTCGCCGACTGCTTCAACACGCTCTGGCGCGACAAGCTCGGGCAGATCTCGCTCGCGGTCACGACGCTCTTCTGGGGCGCGGGCGCGACGTTGCAATTCATCGTGCTCAAGTGGGCCGAAGTCTCACTCGGCATGTCGCTCTCCGAAGGCGCTGTGCTGCAGGCCGTGGTGGCCGTGGGCGTGGCGGCCGGCGCCATGATCGCGGCCGCGCGCGTGCCGCTCAAGAAGTCGCTCTCGGTGCTGCCGGTCGGCATCATCATGGGTCTTGCGGTCATGCTCATGGCGTTCTACACGCGCCATCTCTTTCCGCCGCATTGGGGCCTGCATATCGGCCACATGCGCATTCCCGGCTACCTGATTTTTGCGTACATCTTCCTCATGGTCGTAGGCGGCCTTTCGGGCTTCTTCGTCGTGCCGATGAACGCGCTGCTCCAGCACCGCGGCCACGTGCTGCTCTCCGCGGGCCACTCCATCGCCGTGCAGAACTTCAACGAGAACCTCTCGGTGCTCGTGATGCTGTGCCTCTACGCCGTGCTCGTCTGGCTCGACGTGCCGGTGACGATCGTGATCGTGCTGTTCGGCACGTTCGTCTGTCTGATGATGTGGCTCGTGATGCGCCGCCACCAGGCGAATCAACGCTCGTTCGACTCGGTCGCGCTGATCGGCGAAAATCACAGGCATTGATGGGCGCGCCTGACTGCACACCGTCCGGCCAACACCTCTGCTGAATCGTTCCTTCCCTGCGCACGCGCGGCACGTCTTGTCGACCGGCCGCGCGCGACGCGCACCTGACGCTGCCATGACTTCACCGATTTCCAACGTTCTCACGATCGCCGGCTCCGACTCGGGCGGCGGTGCGGGCATTCAGGCCGACCTCAAGGCGTTCTCCGCGCTCGGCGCGTACGGCGCGAGCGTCATCACGGCGCTCACCGCGCAGAACACGCGTGGCGTCACCGCGATCCACGCGCCCGACGCGGGCTTCGTCACCGCGCAGCTCGACGCCGTGTTCGACGACATCCGCATCGACGCCGTGAAGATCGGCATGCTCGCCAACGCGCAGATCGTGCGCGCCGTCGCCGACGCGCTGCGCCGCCATCAGCCGCCGCGCGTCGTGCTCGACACCGTGATGATCTCGAAGAGCAATCACGCCCTGCTCGCGCCCGAAGCCGTCGCTGCGCTGCGCGAGGAGCTGCTGCCGCTCGCGGGCGTCGTCACGCCGAATCTGCCGGAGGCCGCGGCGCTGCTCGGCGTGCCGCCCGCCGCAGACGAAGCCGCGATGGTCGAGCAAGGCGAAGCGCTGCGCGCGCTCGGGGCGCAGGCGGTGCTCATGAAAGGCGGGCATCTGGGCAGCGCGGACAGCCCCGATTGGCTCATCGAAGCCGGCGGCACGCTGCGCCTGGGCGGCCCGCGCGTGCCGGTCACGAATACGCACGGCACGGGCTGCACGCTCTCGTCTGCGATTGCCGCACTGTGGCCGCAGCGCGGGACGCTCGCAACGGCCATTGGCGAAGCCAAGCAGTATCTGACGGCGGCGCTCGAGGCCAGTGAGCGGCTCGACGTCGGTCATGGCGTCGGACCCGTGCATCACTTCTGGCGCTGGTGGTGAGCGTGCTTGCGCGCGCTTATTGACGTGCAAATGCCGCGGCGCGCGCAGGCCAGTCGTCGGGAACGATGAAGCCGCGCGACTGTTCGCGGTAGCCGCCTGCGCTGTCGGGCGTGAATGCCGCAATCAGCGCGGGCTCGTCTGGCCGGGCTAACGCATCGAGTAACGCGTTGGGGTCGACGCAGGGCGCGTCCGCCAGCCTGCGCGGCGCGAGCCATGCGAGCCTCGGCAGGACGCTCCAGCCATCGGCGGCCTGTTGCCCGGCGAACGCCGGCCAGTCCGAGCACGTCACCCACCAGCCACGCCCATGATCCGCGGTCAGCTCGGAGGCGTCCTCCACCCGTGACGGCGCCCCCTCTCCCGCCCGGTAGAAGAGCCAGCCTTTCACGAACATCTGCGCGAGCCAATGGCCTTCGTAGCCCAGCGAAGCGAATTCTTCGTGTGCGCTTAAACGCAGTTGACGGTCGCGCAGATGCGTCAGTTTCAGATCAAAGCGATCGCGCAGATTCGGCCCGACGAATTCGGCGAGCGACGCACGTGCGTCACCGCCCGGTCCTGCGTGCAGGTAGCACTTCACCGCCAGCTCCCAATGCAAACGTTCGCCGGCCCGCGTGCGCACGAGAAAATCGCACTCGCCGAGCGTGAGCCCCGCACGGCGTAGCGGCACGTTCTGCGCGACGAGCTGCGCCGCCGGTCCATGCGCGAGAAACCATCCCAGCAGATTTTCGGCATAGCGGCCGAGGCGGTGCGTCGGCGCGGCCATGAGCGCTTCATGCAGCCGCGCCGGATCGCGATCGAGTTGCGCGAGCCAGTCGCGTGTGGCGCGCGCTTCATCGGCATCGGCGCACCATTGCGCCAATGGAGCTAGCGGTGGTTGCGCACGCAACAGATCCGCGCTGAAAAGCAGCCACGCGAGATCGCGCACGGCCGGATCGGCGAGGCGATCGAGTATGTCGCGGTTCGCGCCGCTACCAGGCACACGCTGAGACCCAGCATCGTCTTGCGGCCCGCCGTCGCCCCCGGCACATTGGGCGCCGGATACGTTCGCGGGCCGCGCGGCGTTCATTGCTCGCCGCCGGACGCCGCACGCCAGGTGTCGCGGGCGAGACAGAGGTCGGTCCAGGCCTTCGCCTTGTCGTGCAGGCTGCGCAGCAAATAAGCGGGGTGATGGGTGACGATGACGGGCACGCCCTCGTATTCGTGGACGCGTCCGCGCAGCGACGCGATGCTGCCATCGGTCTTGAGCAGGCTTTGCGCCGCGAAACGCCCGAGCGCGACGATGATCTTCGGCTTCACGAGCGCCACCTGCCGCTGCAGATACGGCTCGCAGCGCGCGACCTCGTCGGGTTCCGGATTGCGGTTGCCGGGCGGGCGGCACTTGATGACGTTCGCGATATAGACGTTCTCGCCACGGGCGAGCGAGAGCGCGCGCAGCATGTTGTCGAGCAGCTTGCCGGCCTGCCCGACGAAGGGCTCGCCCTGGCGGTCCTCGTTCTCGCCGGGCGCCTCGCCGATCAGCATCCAGTCGGCCGCGCGATCGCCTACGCCGAACACGGTGTTGGTGCGTTTCTCGCACAGGCGGCAACGCGTGCACGAGGCCACGCATTCGGCGAGCGCGTCCCAGTCGAGCGTCGCGACATCGTTGCGCGGTGCGCCGTCAGCCTGCGCCGGCTCGGCGTCGTGAGGCAGAACCGGCTGGGCCACTGTGTCGAACCAGGCGAAATCTTCGTCGGTGAGGGGCGGCGGTTCGTCCGATGAACGCGGTGCGGGCGTCGATGGCGAAGCAGCGCGCGCAACGGGCTGCGGTGCTTGCGAGCGCTCCGCGGCGGCCGGGTGTATCTCGGACCGCTCCGCCGCAGCGACCGGACGATGCACGACCGGCACCACCGGCGCCGCCGGCGCCTCGGCTTGCGCGCGTGTCACCGCGGACGACGGCGCAGCGGCCTCATCTTCGCGCGCTGCTTCGAGCGGCGCAGCACCCCGCGCCCCTTTGCGCACCCAGCGCGGCGCGAGCCCAAGCTCCTCCAGCGCGATCTCATCGAGCGACATCCGCGCCCTCCCCTGCAAAAGAAAAACGCATTACGAGTGCGTCCTCGCGGCTGTGGTGCCGGGCCGGATAGTAGTTCTTGCGGCGGCCGATCGTGACGAAGCCGAACTGTTCGTACAACCGGATTGCCCGGTGATTCGAAGGCCGGACTTCGAGCAGCAGGCCTTCGAGCCCCTGCGTGCGCGCAATGCGCACCGCCTCGCGCAGCATGGCGAGCCCCGCGCCCGCGCCCTGCGCCTGAGGCGCAACACACAGATTCAGCAGATGCATCTCGTCGACCACGGGCATCAGCACGCAATAACCGATCAGCGTGCCGGTGACATGGCGCATGCACAGCCCGTAGTAGCCATTGCGCAGCGAATCCTCGAAGTTGCCGCGCGACCACGGAAACTCATAGGCGGAACGCTCGACGATCGCGACTTCGTCCAGGTCGCTTTCGGTCATCGGCGACAGGTAGCGGTCCGTCATGAGCACGCCGCTCATTGCGCGCCCTCTCCGCCTGCGCCACCGTGAGCGGCAGCCTTCGCGGCCAGGCGCTCGGCCGTGGTCTGCGCGACCTTGTTGCGCACGTATTCGGGCGCAGCCTGGTCGGCGGGTTGCGTGCGGCCCGCGCGATACGCGCGCAACGCCGCGTGCGCCAGCGGCAGCGCGTGCGGGAGCGCCTCGGCGTCGATCGTGCGCGCGGCGGCGGCGGCCGTCAGGCGCGCGCCGAACGCTGCGGCGGCGTTGCCCGCCAGCGTGAACGGCGCGTCGGGCGCGGCGATATGCTCCGGCGCGTCGAGCGATGCGGCCTGCAGCGTGCGCCAGTCGCCGGCTGCGGCATCCCACGCGTAGTCGGCCCAGTAGGCTTCATCCATGCGCGCGTCGAGCGCGGCCAGCACGCGGGTCGCGGCGGGATCGCGCAGCCTCGCGCTCTCCGCACACACGAGCAGCGTGCCCACGGGCACCACCGGGATATCGAGGCCGAACGCAAGCCCTTGTGCCACGCCCGTCGCCGTGCGCAGCCCCGTGAAGGAGCCCGGGCCCGCGCCGAACGCGATCGCGTCGCAGTCGGCGAGCGTGAGGCCGGCTTCGTCGAACAATTCGCCAATGGCCGGCAGGAGCCGCGTGCTGGAGACGGCACCGGTGGCTTCGTGGCGCACCCAGACGCTGACTTCCGAGCGCGACGCGGTAGCAGCCTCGCCGCCGGTAGAGGGAGAAAGATCTGCGCCGCCAGGGGCGACGCGAAGCAGCGCGACCGAGCAATATTCGGTCGAAGTATCGAGGGCAAGCAGCACGGTTTCGGTCATGAGCGCTATTGTAATGCCCCGCCCTCCGCGCGGGCCCAGGGCTCTCGCCAACCGGCGGATGCACAAGGGTCAGGCGTCATGGCCTCCTCTGGCCCACCCGTGCCCGGCACGAGTGGAGGAATCGCTCCAGCTTTTCCGGGGTTTGCGCTGCTACCATCGGCGCGCTGACCTGAACCACTATGCGGAGGAAACAATCATGAGCGACGTGAACACTCAGTTCGCCCAAGCCCAGCAAGACGTGCAGCAACTGCCGGAGCGCCCCGGCAATCTGACGCTGCTGCGCCTCTATGCACTCTTCAAGCAGGCCACCGAAGGCGACGTGCACGGCGACAAGCCCGGCTTCACCGATATCGTCGGCAAGTACAAGTACGAAGCGTGGGCCGCGCTGCAAGGCACCGCGCAGGAAACGGCCAGGCAGCAATACGTAGAATTGGTTGAATCGCTCAAGAGCGGCGCCACGAGCTGAACGCGCGCAACTGACAAGGCGCGCGTGACGAGTTGAGGCGCCCCGCCCACTGCGTCACACCGCCGCAGCCGTGCCCTCGCGGTGCGTCGCTCTGGCGCGTCGCAACAAAACGAGATATACTGCGCGCTGCGTTGTGCTCCGGTCGCTCGTTCGATCAGCACAACGCCTCGTAGCGTTAAGCTCCAATCCAGTTTAGAACCTGTCCCCCCCTGCCATGGCCCTTTTTTTGGGGCCGTCAATATCAGGCTGGCGGCTGGCCAATCCCGGCCTGAGCCGCACCCAAAACAGCTTCTAACGAAAAATCCGCCATTGTGTGCGGATTGCCCCCGTTTTTCGATTTGTTCGCAAAATCCGACGACTTGGGTATGCCGATTGGCGCCGACGTTCTATTTCCTGTGTAACAAGGATTTTCATGACTTCGAGCAATACCCAAAGCCCCCTGGACGCAATCGCCGATCAGGCCCTCGGTCTTTCCGCCGCCGCCGACGCTTCCGTTGAAGCCCCCGCGCAGGCCGCCGATGTGACCGACGGTGCGGCGTTCGCGGCACTCGGTCTGTCGCCGGAGATCGTCTCCGCGCTGATCGCAGCGGGCTACAAGGCTCCGACGCCGGTGCAGGAACGCGCCATTCCTGTCGCCATCGCCGGACGCGACCTGCTGGTCTCGAGCCCGACCGGTTCGGGCAAGACCGCAGCCTTCATGCTGCCCGCCATCGAGCGCTTCGCGCAGATCCAGAAGGCCCTGGCCGCCCAGCCGCGCGAGCCGCGCCCGCAAGGCGCGAACGGCCCGCAAGGCGATCGCCGCCAGCGCCGTCCGCAACCGGTGGCACGCCCCGGTCTCCTCGTCCTCACGCCCACGCGTGAACTCGCGATGCAGGTGACCACGGCTGCTTCGACGTACGGCAAGCACCTGCGCCGCCTGCGCACGGTCAGCATTCTCGGCGGCGTGGCTTACGGCCAGCAGCTGATGCTGCTCGCAAAGAACCCCGAGATTCTCGTGGCGACCCCGGGCCGTCTGCTCGATCACCTCGAGCGCGGCCGCATCGACTTGTCCGAACTCAAGATGCTCGTGCTCGACGAAGCCGACCGCATGCTGGACATGGGCTTCATCGACGACATCGACACGATCGTCGCCGCTACGCCCGAAACGCGTCAGACGATGCTGTTCTCGGCCACGCTCGACGGCAAGATCGCTTCGATCACCGGCCGCCTGCTGAAGGACCCGGAGCGCATCGAGATCGTGCGCAAGGTCGAGGCGGCCTCGAACATCGCGCAAACCGTGCACTACGTGGACGACCGCGATCACAAGGATCGTCTGCTCGACCATCTGCTGCGCGACGAGAGCCTCGACCAGGCTGTCGTGTTCACGGCGACCAAGATGGACGCTGACCAGCTCGCCGGCAAGCTCGCCGACGCTGGCTTCGAAAGCGCCGCGCTGCACGGCGACCTGCCGCAAGGCGCGCGTAACCGCACGATCCGTGCGCTGCGCGAGCGTCGCGTGCGCGTGCTCGTCGCGACCGACGTCGCGGCGCGCGGTATCGACATCCCCGGCATCACGCACGTGTTCAACTACGACCTGCCGAAGTTCGCCGAAGACTACGTGCACCGTATCGGCCGTACCGGCCGTGCCGGCCGCTCGGGCACCGCGGTGAGCCTCGTGCATCACGCCGAGCAAGGCGCCCTCAAGCGTATCGAGCGCTTCGTGCGTTCGCCGCTGCCGGTGAACGTCGTGGAAGGCTTCGAGCCGCGCAAGGCGCCGCCGGCCAACCGTGGCTTTGGCGGCCGCGGTCGCCCGGGTGGCGGCAATGGCGGTGGCCGTCGCTTCGGCAACGGTAACGGCAAGCCGGGTGGCTACGGCGCCCGTGCCGGCAATGGCGGCAATGGCGGCAACGGCGGCGATCGCAACGGCAACAGCTGGGGCAACAAGCCGGAAGGCTCGCGCGGCGGCTACGGTGCCCGCGAAGGCGGCTACAACTCGGGTTCGCGTGAAGGCGGCTTCGGCGGCGGCTCGCGCGGCGAAGGTAACCGAGGCGGCTACGGCCAGCAACGCGAAGGCTACGGCCGCTCGCGCGAAGGCGGTGGCGGTTACGGCGCGCGCCGTAACGACGGCCCGCGTGGCGCGCGTCGCGACAGCTAAATCGCCTGAAACGGCGTGGCGCGGCCTTCGAGCCGCCCCGCCGCCACAGCGAAATACCCAGGACCGGTGCTTAGGCACCGGTCTTTTTTATCTCCGCGTAGATTTCACGATGTGAAAAATTTTTTTGCTTCGTAAAAAATCGTGCTGCGTGGCACAAAGAGACCCATTGCAAGATGGAAAATTGCGTTTCACATCACAAAACAAATTGAATAACACATTGATTTTGTTTAAATAAAAAACCTTCAAAAAGCCCATTGCCCGCCTGTTGCCCGTCGAACGATTTGCCTAGACTCTTATATAAGAGTTCGCGAAACGAAACACCAGAACACCGGCGCTTGCGTTCCGCGATTCAGCGGTTCAGCAGTTTCGTTTCAGCGATCCCCTTATCAGGCAAACGAAGGAGCCCACCATGTCGACTCGTCAACAGCAAGCTCAGCAACTCCAACAGCAATGGGAAACCGATCCGCGCTGGAAGGGCATCAAGCGCAACTACACGGCGGAAGACGTGGTGCGCCTGCGCGGCTCGCTCCAGCCGGAGCACACGCTCGCGAAGCACGGCGCCGAAAAGCTCTGGAAAGGCGTGAACACCGAGCCGTTCATCAACGCACTGGGCGCGCTCACGGGCAACCAGGCCATGCAGCAAGTGAAGGCCGGTCTCAAGGCGATCTATCTCTCGGGCTGGCAGGTCGCGGGCGACGCCAACCTCGCCGGCGAAATGTACCCGGACCAGTCGCTCTACCCGGCCAACTCGGTGCCGCAGGTGGTCAAGCGCATCAACAACACGCTCACGCGCGCCGACCAGATCCAGTGGTCCGAAGGCAAGAACCCCGGCGACGAAGGCTACGTGGATTACTTCCAGCCGATCGTGGCCGACGCGGAAGCCGGCTTCGGCGGCGTGCTCAACGCGTTCGAACTGATGAAGGCGATGATCGAAGCGGGCGCCGCGGGCGTGCACTTCGAAGACCAGCTCGCCTCGGTGAAGAAGTGCGGCCACATGGGCGGCAAGGTGCTCGTGCCGACGCGCGAGAACGTCGCCAAGCTCACGGCCGCGCGTCTGGCCGCCGACGTCTGCGGCGTGCCGACCGTGCTGCTCGCCCGCACCGACGCGGAAGCCGCCGACCTCGTGACCTCGGACATCGACGATAACGACCGCCCGTTCCTCACCGGCGAGCGCACCGTCGAAGGCTTCTTCCGCACGAAGAACGGCCTCGAGCAGGCCATCTCGCGCGGTCTCGCCTACGCGCCGTACGCCGACATGATCTGGTGCGAAACGGGCAAGCCGGATCTGGAGTTCGCGAAGAAGTTCGCGGAAGCGATCCACAAGCAGTTCCCGGGCAAGCTGCTCTCGTACAACTGCTCGCCGTCGTTCAACTGGAAGAAGAACCTCGACGACGCGACGATCGCCCGCTTCCAGCGCGAGCTGGGCGCCATGGGCTACAAATTCCAGTTCATCACGCTCGCGGGCTTCCACTCGCTCAACTACTCGATGTTCAACCTCGCGCACGGCTACGCACGCCAGAACATGAGCGCGTTCGTGGAACTCCAGCAGGCGGAGTTCGCCGCCGCCGAGAAGGGCTTCACCGCCGTGAAGCATCAGCGCGAAGTGGGCACCGGCTACTTCGACGCCGTGACGCAGACGGTCGAGCGCGAAGCGTCGACCACGGCGCTGCACGGCTCGACGGAAGACGAACAGTTCTTCGACAAGAAGGTGGCGTAAGACCACCGGCAGCAACGGCGGCGCCAGCCGCCGCGCTCGAACAGGCGGCCGGCACGCGTACCTTGGCGGGGCGCGCCGGCCGCCTGGCGACGCGGCACGAGCGCATGCCGCAGGGCGTTCAGGGAGGAAGCGGTAGAGGACACCGGCCGCGCGTGCTGGACAGAATCCGGCCCGTGGCTCGCTCAGCCAACGCAGCGGGCGAGCATGGCCTCGTGCTTCATCGCGAAACCTGGAAAAGCGCCAGCTAGCGATAAACGATCACCGGAATCTTCGTATGCGTAAGCACGCGCTGCGTCTCGCTGCCGATCAGCAGGCTGCCCAGCCCGCGACGCCCGTGCGAGGCCATGAAGATGACATCGCAGCCGCCCGCTTCGGCGGCTTCGATGATGCCGAGATACGGCGAGGGATGCACGCTCGTGCGGCTGTCGCAGACCACGCCCGCGCTACGCGCCGCCGCCTCGATTTCGTCCAGATGCACTCGCGCCTCTCGCTCACTGCGCGTCTGGAAGTCCCCGGGCGGTTCGATCACCACGTCGGCGTAAGGCGAGTACGGATATTGCGGCAGGCATGCGTAGGCCGTGACGCGCGCGCCCACTGTGCGCGCGAGATCGATCGCGCCGTTGATCGCTTTCTTCGACAGTTCCGAGCCGTCCGTCGGAACGAGGATGTGCTTGAACATGGCGCCCTCCGTGGTCTATCGGATTACGGGCAAGGCTAGAATCAAAGTCAAGGTTCGAAACGGGGGGCAAAGACTCAGCAGGCGTCTCGCGCGGGCGAGCGCCTGGGCCCTCAGGGTCGATTGTAGTGCGCGATAAATCGCTGCAAGCCATGCGTGCGGGTCATCCCGGATATCGGAAACGCGCACTGCGCCCTATCCCCAGTAACCGGGTTGACCGTAGGTATGCTTGAGATAGTCGAGAAAGAGGCGCACACGCAGCGGCAGATGGCGGCGCTGCGGAAACACGGCGTGAATGCCGATGGGCGGCGCGGCGAATGCGTCGAGCACGCTCACGAGCCGGCCCGCCGCGATGTCCTCGCCGACTTCCCACCACGAGCGCCATGCCAGACCGTGGCCCGCGAGACACCACTCATGCAGCACGGCACCGTCCGAGCATTCCATCGTGCCCGCCACGCGGATCGACACCACTTTGCCGTCCTGCTGGAACGCCCAGCCGCGCTGCTGGTTCAGGCTCGCGCCGAAAGCGAGACAGTTATGGCGCGCGAGGTCGGCGGGCGTTTCGGGCTCGCCGCGGCGCGACAGATACGCGGGCGCCGCCACGCACACGCGGCGGTTCTCGCCGAGCTTGAGCGACACGAGAGACGAATCGGGCAATTCGCCGAGGCGCACGGCGCAGTCGAAGCCTTCGTTGACGAGATCGACGAGCCGGTCCGAAAGATCGAGCGCGATGCTCACGTCCGGATGCGCAGCCGTGAAATCGGGCACGAGCGGCGCGACATGGCGACGCCCAAAACCAGCCGGCGCGGACACGCGCAGGTGCCCGCTCGCCTTCACGCCGCCCTCGGACACACTCGCCTCGGCGTTCTGCATGTCGTGAATGATGCGCTGGCAGTCCTCGAGAAACGCCGATCCTTCGAACGTGAGCGTAATGCGCCGCGTGGTGCGCACGAGCAGTTTCACGCCGAGGCGCTCTTCCAGCGCATCGATGCGCCGGCCGATGATGGCGGGCGCCACGCCCTCGGCCTGGGCGGCGGCGGAAAGGCTGCCCTTGGCGGCCACGGTGGCGAAAGTCTCGATCTGTTTGAAGCGGTCCATCGGTGGATGCTGCGCGCACTGGGCGACAGAAACAGTGGAAAAGAGAACGCAGGTCGACAGATTAGGTGGGTAAAAGTAAAAGATCAAGTGATCAATCCCGCCTTTTTCAGTGATACGACTCATGAATACAATCGACCTCGACCTCTGAAGATGGAGTGCAAGGCTATGTCGGCCACAACGACACCCTCAACGACACGATTTCCCAAGGCAGTTGTTTTCGACGCGTACGGCACGCTTTTCGACGTGCATTCGGTCGTCGCTGCCGCCGAGCAGATGTTCCCCGGCCAGGGCGAGGCGCTCTCGCAGCTGTGGCGCCTGAAGCAGATCGAGTACACGCAGTTGCGCACGCTCTCCGACCCGGCCGGCGCGCGCTATCGCCCGTTCTGGGACATCACGCTCGACGCCCTGCGCTACGCCGCGCGCCGCCTGAACCTGTCGCTCACGGGCGCGGGCGAAAAGCGTCTCATGGACGAATACGCCTGCCTGTCGGCTTTCCCCGACGTGCTGCCCGTGCTGCGCCGCCTGCGTGAGCCACGCGAAGACGGCACGCGCATGGGCCTGGCGATCCTCTCGAATGGCAACCCGCAGATGCTCGACATCGCGGTGAAGAGCGCCGGCATGAGCGGCCTCTTCGACCACGTGCTGTCGGTCGATGCCGTGCGCGCCTACAAGCCGGCCGCCGCCGCGTATTCGCTCGGCACGGCCGCCTTCGACGCCGCGCCACGCGACCTCGTGTTCGTGTCGTCGAACGGCTGGGACGCCGCGGGCGCCGGCTGGTTCGGCTACACCACGTTCTGGATCAATCGCCAGCGCTTGCCCGCCGAAGAGCTCGGCGTGGCGCCGCATGGCACCGGCAGCGGCATGACAGAACTCGCCGCCTTTCTCGAAACCGCTGCGCCCGAGCGGCAAAGCCGCCCTCGCCCCAGCCCGGGCGCGTGACAGACACGCCGCTCGCCGCAGCCACAACAACCACACATTCACAATCTGACCGACCAAGGAGCAAGCAAATGGCGAACACGTTGCAACTGCCGCAAGGCATGCAGATCACGGCTGACATCCGGCCCGGCTTCGAAACGATCCTCACGCCCGAAGCGCTCGAACTCGTCGCGAAGCTGCACCGCGCATTCGAGCCGCGCCGCCAGGAACTGCTGAAGGCACGCGTCGAGCGCACCAAGCGCCTCGACGCCGGCGAGCGCCCCGACTTTCTTGCCGACACGAAATCGATCCGCGAAGGCGACTGGAAGATCGCGGCGCTGCCGAAGGATCTCGAATGCCGCCGCGTGGAAATCACGGGCCCGGTCGAGCGCAAGATGATCATCAACGCGCTGAACTCGGGCGCGGACTCGTACATGACTGACTTCGAGGACTCGAACGCGCCGAACTGGGAAAACCAGATCGTCGGCCAGCTCAACCTGAAGGACGCAGTGCGCCGCACGATTTCGCTCGAACAGAACGGCAAGACCTACCAGCTCAACGACAAGACCGCCACGCTGATCGTGCGTCCGCGCGGCTGGCACCTCGACGAGAAGCACGTGACGGTGGACGGTCAGCGTGTGTCGGGCGGCATCTTCGACTTCGCGCTCTATCTCTTCCACAACGCGAAGGAACTGATTTCGCGCGGCAGCGGCCCGTACTTCTATCTGCCGAAGATGGAAAGCCACCTCGAAGCGCGTCTGTGGAACGACATCTTCGTCGCGGCGCAGGAAGGTGTGGGCATCCCGCGCGGCACGATCCGCGCGACGGTGCTGGTCGAGACGATCCTCGCCGCGTTCGAGATGGACGAGATCCTCTATGAACTGCGCGAGCACAGCTCGGGGCTGAACGCCGGCCGCTGGGACTACATCTTCTCGGCGATCAAGAAGTTCAAGAACGAC
Source organism: Paraburkholderia sp. BR10141 (assembly GCF_056155635.1). Classification (NCBI taxonomy): domain Bacteria; kingdom Pseudomonadati; phylum Pseudomonadota; class Betaproteobacteria; order Burkholderiales; family Burkholderiaceae; genus Paraburkholderia; species Paraburkholderia sp. BR10141. The sequence goes on from NZ_JBMIQH010000018.1 coordinate 177,692, forward strand.
AAGGACTTCTGTCTTGCCGACCGCGCGCAGATCACGATGACCGTGCCGTTCATGCGCGCCTACGCGCTCGAACTGCTCAAGACCTGCCATAAGCGCAACGCACCGGCGATCGGCGGCATGAGCGCGCTCATCCCGATCAAGAACGACGCAGCCGCCAACGACAAGGCCATGGGCGGCGTGCGTTCGGACAAGGCGCGTGACGCGACCGATGGCTACGACGGCGGCTGGGTTGCGCACCCGGGCCTCGTGCCCATCGCGATGGAAGAGTTCGTGAAGGTGCTCGGCGACAAGCCGAACCAGATCGGCAAGCAGCGCGCGGACGTGAACGTCACGGGCAAGGATCTGCTCGACTTCCGTCCGGAAGCGCCGATCACCGAGACGGGCCTGCGCAACAACATCAACGTGGGCATCCACTACCTCGGCTCGTGGCTCGCGGGCAATGGCTGCGTGCCGATCCACAACCTGATGGAAGACGCCGCGACCGCCGAAATCTCGCGCTCGCAGGTGTGGCAGTGGATCCGCTCGCCCAAGGGCAAGCTCGAAGACGGCCGCAAGGTCACGGCCGAACTCGTGCGCGAACTGATCCCGCAGGAGCTGGACAAGGTGAAGGCGTCGGTCGGCGGCGACACGAAGCCGTACGAGCGCGCAGCGCAGATCTTCGAACAGATGTCGACGTCGGAAAACTTCGTCGAGTTCCTGACGCTGCCGCTGTACGAAGAGATCTAATCGTTCGGTACGTCTAACGAATCGCCGACGAATAAGGCCCGGCGGGTGTGAGCCCGCCGGGCCTTGGTGTTTTCACGCGCCGCGTCTTGAGTTGTCAGCGCCCGCGCCGATGCGCGACCCAGTCGCCGCCTGCGATCTCGGGGCGTCCGGCAATGGCGGCCGACGCGACCGGATAGTAGAGGCAAGCGATGCGTTCGCCCTGCACCTCGATATCCACTTCCTGCGAAACGAACAGGTTGTCGACGCCCGGATACACCTGCTCGATTTCGTCGAGCACGGCGAGGAGCGCGTCGTCGATCTCGTAGACGTCGCCGACGACCGTCGATTGCGCATTCGCCGATCCGGCCACCATCCCGGGATAACTGCCGAAGTCGAAGAGCCGGCCGGCGAGCGTGGCGAGACCGAGGTGACGCGGGCGCGCGATCGCGTTGCGATCGGCCGCGAGGTTGATGTCGTTGATCTCGCCCGCGCGCAGCGTGCCGTAGACGAACACGTATTTCATGGCTTTTCTCTCCTTCAGGGCGGCTCGCGCCACACGAGCACGCTGTCGATTCGCCCACATTATGCCCGGCCATAGATGGCGTGCGGTCAAGGCCCTCGAGCGCGAGACGTCTACAATGGGCGCACAGTTGCCAAACCCGTCGCCCTGCCCGTCATGCCCGAGGATCTGCCCCGCTTCGTATCCAGCGATGCACGCAACGATGCGCTGCCGCGCGCCGAACTCGTCGATATCCCGCCCGAGTTCGCGCCGACGCCCACGCATCCGATCCGCGTACGCTCGCGTCCCATGCCGTCGGGTGTGTGCATCGCGCAGCACACGCATGCGTGGGCGCAGCTTGCCTACTCGTCGCGCGGCGTGCTGCGTATGGCGACGCCCGGCACGACGTGGATGGTGCCGCCCTCGCGCGCGATCTGGGTGCCGCCTCACATCACACACGAAGTGGCGATCGTCGAGGACGCGTTCCTGCGCACGCTCTACGTAGACGAATCGGTGATTCCGCCCGGCCTCGACGCGTGTCGCGTGGTCGAAGTCTCAGGCCTGCTGCGCGAGACGATCGCAGCACTCGACGAGCGCGGCATTCCCACCGCGCGTGAGCGCCTGCTCGGCGCGCTGGCGCTCGACGAGATCACGCGCTCGGCGCCGCTGCCGCTCGCCGTGCCGATGCCCGAGGAAAAGCGCCTGCGCGCGTTATGCGAAGCGCTGATCGCCGATCCGGCGGGACCCGGTTCGCTCGAATACTGGGCCGCACACGTGGGCGCGAGCACGCGCACGATCGCGCGGCTCTTCCGGCAGGAACTGGGGGTGAGCTTTTCGCAGTGGCGCCAGCAGGCGATTCTCGCGCGCGCGATCCCGCTGCTCAATCAGGGACGCCCGATGGCCGTCGTGGCGCAGGAACTCGGCTACCGGAGCCAGAGTGCGTTTTCGGCGATGTTTCGCCGCGCCTTCGGCGAGAGCCCGCGCGCCTTCATCGCGCGCGGCACGGGTGACCGCGATGCGGACGAACCGGAAGATTCCGTGGCCGCCGGGCGCGACGACGACACGCGTTAAGTGGGAAAGCGGCCAGGCTCAGACGAGCCGCGTCATATGGCGAATCGAGCCCAGGCGCGCAAGCCTCGGACCCGCCACGCGATAACCCATGCGCAAGTAAAGTCGCGCGGCCGGATTGTCGACGAACACGCGCAGTTGCAGCTCGCGCAGGCCGCGCTCGCGGGCCCACTGGTGCGAGATATCGAGCAGGAACGTGCCGGCGCCATTGCCGCGATACCCCTGGGCGATCTGCACATCGCGAATGTGCAGCGAGTCGCCCTCCTGCGTCACGCGCAGCACGCCAATCGCCTCGCCATCGAGTTCGAGAATGAAGTTTTCCGACTCGCGATAGCTCGCCAGAAAGAGATCGCCGCGCCAGACGAGGTGATGCCGCAGATAGTAGCCACCCATGTTATTGCGCGTGAGCGTCTCCGCGAACTCGAAATCGTCCATGGTGGCGCGGCGCAGCTGAAACGGCGACGGGATGTCGTTCGGTGCGAACATGTCGGCAAGCGAGGAAACCAGGTTTCGACAACGCTACGATAACGCGCGGCCGCCGGCAATCGCAGATTGTCCGTACGGCAAACGAAATGAAGGATGGGGATGGAAGCGCGAGAAACGTCTGTGGAAAAAGAAAAAGCCCGTTGGACGTATCCAACGGGCTTCGTTCTGGCGGAGCGGACGGGACTCGAACCCGCGACCCCCGGCGTGACAGGCCGGTAT